>CAVBMP010000232.1:0-2020 GCA_963596555.1 Bacteroides helcogenes | reverse complement strand
GACAGACAGACAGACAGACAGAGTTACTGGGTAATAATTTAAAACACATAAATAGGAAACTGATTTCAAATTGGTCTCTTTTTGTTAAAAACAAAAAGGCTCTATTTCTTTTATTAGTCACTGTAACATCATGTGCTTTTCTTAATGTTAATGCCAGCGAAATAAGTGCGTGCATAGATGAAACAAAAAAAGGAACAACTGATCCTGATAGTTATGAAGTTTCGGAAAACAAACATGGATGTTCCATGAATATATTAATAACAAATGCACCAAAAACAGATACCTTAATAGCCATAAAAATTCTAAATATGTATTATAATCCTACAACCAATGTCATTACTCATGAGTTTACAAATAATTTTAAGAACTTTTTGACAAGCACTTCCACTTATAAAAACTTTACAATAAAAGATTATTATAACTTAACATCAGGTGATATTACATCAGGATCCACTCTAACAAATTCAACACTTGACAAACTTGTCAGCCAGTATATAACATATGCCTATACCAATAGGCAACAGATAATGAGTGATGTTACACAATTAGCATATGATTCAACAGGTATAGATTTAGGTGGAGTTGGTCATGGAATTGGGTTAATGGCAGGAACATATTTAATTGTTCCATACACAACATATAGTGTATATGCACCAATGGTAGGAAATATAACATTTGAACCTAATAGTAATGGAGAATATGAAAGACAAGGTGAAGTAACCAAAATAGTTGCGAAAGTTAGTAATCCAACGGGCAACTTTTATGTAGGAAGTATTGGCAATCTTGAAGCAAATTACAACATAGGTACAGAATTTACGTATTACTCTAATGGTACAATTCCAATTTATCCAACCAACGCTACTAATAAAGTTTATTCCATAAAATACACACTGGATTCAGGACTTACATTATCTGGCTTAACTAGCGTCGTTATAAAGGATAGTCTAGAAACAATGACCATCAAAAGTGATGGCACAGTTATTAATTCATCAGGAAAAACAATTGCAACAATTAGTATTTCAGGTCAAAGTATGACTATTACTTTTAATACGGATAATATTACTAGTAATACTTTTACAATCTCATATAAGTCAACACTAAATAATGAAGCAGTACTAGGAAGTAGTGGAAATAAGAATAAAGCGGAACTAATATATTCAACATCTCCATATACTAGTGAAAGTACTACCGTTAGTTCAACAACAACAGTTTACACTTATGGCATCGATTTACTTGCCTATAAAAAGAAAGACAATTCAACAACTTTATCAGATATGACATTTGATGTTTATAAAGATGAAAGTTTAACTCAAAAAGTTGGCACAATTACAACAGACTCATCTGGTAAAGGAAAATTAGCTGGTGTAGCTGAAGGCACATATTATATAAAAAATACTAAAACAAAGTCAGGTTATAAACTAGCTACAACAACATCAATGAAAGTAAAAGTAACAGGCTCAGTTGCCTCTGATACAGATGGATATTATAAAGTAGAAATAGAAGTACCAGAAGCATCTATTTTACCATTCACTGGTGGAGCAGGAACAATAATTTATACATCAATTGGATTAATAATTATAATTGCTTCTATAACAGTATTTACAATCTATAATAAAAAGCAAAAACAAATATAAAGACTTCATTTTTTGAAGTCACTTATTTAATTAGTATGGGATTTAAAGTTAATAATAAATTGTTTAAAGATAAGTCAAAATATTTTAGAGATGCTTTAGTAAGAGCAAATTACACAAATTACAGTAAAGGTGTAAAAGCTGATAAAAAATATCTAATAATGTTTTTTGAAAACTTGTTGTTAGGTAAAAATAATGAATTGAACAATGATGATTTAAAAATATAAAATACTATATAAAAAGTGGGAATATTAAAAGGTAGAATAGATAAAGACCTATTCGCAAATAACTAGTTTTTTGATTGTTGAATTCTGAGTAAATAATTGATACAATGTAAATGTAGAAAAAAAGTAAAGGTTTGGCGATAAATATGTTGACAAGGTATAAAA
>CAVBMP010000231.1:0-2024 GCA_963596555.1 Bacteroides helcogenes | reverse complement strand
AAGCAAGAGATGTTGTAGTTGATAATGAAGCTAAAGAAGAAGTAACAGAAGTTAAAGTTCCTACAGGTAGTGATAAAGTCACAATTTATGTTCAAGACCATTGTCCAAAATGTAAGGGTGCAGAACAAAGATTAGATATGGCTGGCATTGACTATAGACTTGTTAACTGTAGTGAAGATATGTCAGAAGCACAACAGTTAAATTTAACTGAAACTCCAACTATTATTGATCCAGATGGAACTAGATTTGTTGGCGCTAATGCTGCTGTTGAATGGATGAAATATAAACAAGCAAATAATTAATATGGAAAAGATATATGACATAGTTGTAGTGGGCGGAGGTCCTGCAGGACTTACCGCTGCACTATATGCTTTAAGAAATGGTAAAGATGTTTTAGTTATAGAAAAATCTGTTTTTGGTGGTCAAATAGTTAACTCACCTAAAGTTGAAAATATACCAGGATTTGTTAGTATCTCTGGTGATGAATTTGGTGATTTAATGCTTAAACAAGTAAAAACACAAGGTGGTAAATTCCTTTTTGATGAAGTAACAAAAATTGATTCTGATGACAATGGATGCACTATCTATACCGACACACAAGAAGAAATTAAAGCAAAAGCAGTAATACTTGCTACTGGTACAAAGCATCGTAAATTAAATTTAGATAATGAAGATAACTTTATTGGTAAACAAATCCATTTTTGTGCTGTATGTGATGGTAGTTTCTATAAAGATAAAGTTGTTGTTATGGTTGGCGGAGGTAATAGTGCCTTCGTTGAAGCAAATATCTTAGCTGATATAGTAGATAAATTAATTATTCTTCAAGATTTACCATACTTTACTGCTGAAGCAAAACTGCAAGAACAAGTATTAGTAAAAAAGAATATTGAAACTCATCTTAATAGCAAAGTATTAAAGTATATTATCGAAGATAATAAAATTGTTGGCATTAATTATTTAGAAAACAATGAAGAAAAACTTGTTAAATGTGATGGAATCTTCTTGGCAATTGGTTTAGTACCAGATAATAAAGCCTTTACAAATCTATGTGATTTAGATGATAGAGGTTATTTCAAGGTTAATGAATCAACTATTACAAAAACAAGTAATGTCTTTGTCGCCGGAGACTGTAGAAATAAATCTTTAAGACAAGTAGCAACAGCATGTAGTGATGGTGCTAATGCTGCAATTGCTGCATGTAATTATCTAAATAATAAATAAAATGTATTAGCAACTATTAATAAAGATACAAAATAAAAATTGTATCTTTTTTCAATAAAAAAATATTTTACAATAAAAACAGAAAAAGTGAGCATGATGAAGATAAGACAAGACAAGATAAGGAATTCTAGCGTTGAATTTTTAAAAGTCATTGCAATATTTTTAATAATGGTAGCTCATGTAACGCAAACACTTTCCGAAAAAACTAATCTCTTAAATATTCCTCTTTCTACAGCTACAGAAGATATTCAATCAATAATGCTGATGATATTTCTACAAGGCGGCGGTTTGGGCAATGCAATTTTCTTTATATGTAGTGCTTGGTTTTTGATTGACAACAATAAATTTGCTAGAAAGAAAGCTTTTTCATTGTTGGCTACTGTATGGAGTGTATCTATTTTAATCTTTTGTTTTTATTTATTAATAGGCAATCATGATATCACTACCAATGAAATAATTAGGCAAATATTTCCTACTACGTTTGCCAATAATTGGTATATGACTTGTTATATCGTATTCCTATTCATATATCCTTGGCTAAATAGATTGATTTCAAATGTTAATCAAAAACAATTACTAAGAATGGTTTTATTTTCTTCGTTCTTATGGATATTCATGTGTTATTTATTAAAAAACGATCCATTTTTTTCATCAAAATTAATGTTGTGGATTGCTATTTACCTTTTGATTGCTTATCTTAAGTTATATTGTAATAGTATAGTTACAAGTAAAAAAATAGGAGTGATATTAATTGTAGTTGGAATAATTGGATATATTGGACAAGTTGTAATTACTAATTATGT
>CAVBMP010000230.1:0-2103 GCA_963596555.1 Bacteroides helcogenes | reverse complement strand
TTAGTGTATACATTTTAACTAATGATGCGTATACATTTTAAAAAAGGATTAACAAAATAATAATAAAGGTTGACTTTTAAATAAAGAGCGTTTATAATATCGACCTAACAAGTGACATATGTCACAAAAATTATGGAGGTTTTGGAATGAAAAAGTTAATGGCAGTATTATTATCTAGTATTTTACTTGTAAATGTAGTAAATGCAGAAGAATTAGATAATACTATCCCTACTCCTTCAAATGATAATTCAAATATCAATAATGAAGGAAACAATAATGCTTCTAATGATGTACAAGATGATACAACTAGTGATGATCAAACAGACGATACAACTACTGATGAAAAGGAAAGTGAGTACAAATGGTCTGCTGTTCAACCACAAAGTACTACTACTAGTGAAGGAATAACTTATACACAAGATTTTCTTGGTAGAGTTAAAGATGATAAAAATAATTCATATTATTCATTTTCATTAGTTTATACTATTCCTGAAGATTATGAAGAAGAAACAATAATAATCAATCCAAATATATTTGAAGTAGTTGGATGGGCTCAAGGAATTGAAGAAAACAGTGCAGCATACATCTTACCTGGAGATACACTAAAAATAAATGTTAAAATCATTAATAATTCTAAATACAATTATAATTATGATGAAAATTCATTTGTAATCTATCCATATTCAACTGAAGATATGGAAACAATGGAATTCAAAAAGATTTCAGAAGATGTAAAAACATTTAATGATGAAGAAATTACTGAAATGCAACAATATATAAGAACAGAAAATAAAGCATTAAAGAGTTTAAATATTAAGGTTAAAGGAAATAAAAAATATAGTAACGAAAATATTGATGCAGCATTAAAAGAAAAAAATTACAAAGGTATTGAAGAATTAGATAAATATTATTTAGATTTCTTTAATGACTATTATGGATATGGACAAAATGGTAAAGAAAAAGTAACTAAGTTATCTGACTTTACTCCTGAAGAAATAGGAAATGGAATTTTTGGTGGAGTTACTACAAAATATTATGAAGATAATATGGTATTAACAGCTTTACACTTTGATTTCTTATGGAATTATGCTATGGGTATTTCTTTAGAAGATGAAGAAATAAACGATAAAAATCAAAATGAATATAATTCTGGTAATTATATGAGAGAAGAATCTAAAGGTGATGAAGTAATCAAAGAAAGTATCGGTAAACTTGAAAGTAAAAAAGAAAGTGATATAGATGCTAATTTCCATTTTAGTGGACCATTACTAGGAAATGCATATCAAGGTTATAAAATTGCTGGTCATACACATCTTTCTTATACTGCAGAAAAAGGTAATGTTATAGCTAAATATGTTGATACTGAAGGTAATGTTCTAGCAGAAGATGTTAAAACAACTGGCATGGTAAATAAAGAATATAAAACAACTGCTAAAGAATTTGACTTATATGAATTAATTAAAGTTGAAGGAAATGAAACAGGCGTTTATACAACTGATGATATTACTATAACATACATTTATGAATTCATTGGTGGAACTGGTGGAGATGATGTAGATATCGATCCTGATTTTCCAAAAACAGGTGTTGAAGATAATAACTTACCAGAAGTAATCTTCTCATTAAGTTCATTATTATTAGCAACAACTATCATATTAAAGAAAAGATTCAATTAATATAAATAAAACCCACTCCAACGAGTGAGTTTTTATTTGCTTCAAAGTTATCCAATTCGGAAAGCTGGAGATACGCCGTTTGTATTAATAGCATAATCGTTGCTCCAATCGCCATCGTAATGGACACCGCAGAAAAGGGTGTCAATGCTAGGATAGGCCGAGCGGAGCCACCAAAACGATGCAGTAGTCCCATTTTTCTTTATTGCTTCTGTAAAATTACTTGTTGTCACTCCTTTAATATTATAATAATCTAATTGTCTTGTTAAATCTTTCGCTGAATCATATTCATCTGACCAATCGCTATATATTTCTTTTGGCTCTAATAAATATAATTTATCAGTAGATGTAAAATTTTTTTCTCCACTTGTACTGCCATGTCCTGATACTGTCTTTGTATCTATTATTATACTTTTTAAATCGTTTGGTG
>CAVBMP010000229.1:0-2151 GCA_963596555.1 Bacteroides helcogenes | reverse complement strand
GTATACCACTTGCTATGAATATATACCCAGGAAACGAAAATGAAACAAAACAACTTATTAATACAGAAAATAAAATAGTGAATAAGTTCAAATTAAATGATTCAAGAATAGTAATATGCACAGATGCAGCAATGTGCACTGATGAAATAAAACATTTTAATATTCAAGAAGGCAGAGGTTTTGTAATAACACAATCTATAAAAAAATTGAAAAAAGAATATCAAAAAAAAGTTTTTGAAGATGAAAACTGGAGAATTGTTGGAAACTATAGAAATACTTATAATATTAACGATATTCAAAATGATGAAAAATTATATAAAAGATATTATGATACTTTATTTTATAAAATTATTCCTACAGAAACAAAATCAGTAAAACAAGATTTAATTGTCACTTTTTCAATTAAATATAAAGAATACCATAGAAATATTAGAAATAGTCAAATAGAAAGAGCAAATAGAAAAATATCAGAAAATACTAAACATGAAAAATTAAAATTAAAGACTAATCCAAACGATTTTAGAAGATTCATAAAAGAAGATGTTTCAACCAAACAAGGAGAAAAAGCAGAAGAATATTATTATAGTATTGATGAAGAAATAATAAAAAATGAGGAACAATATGATGGCTATTATGGAATAACAACCAATTTAAATGATGACATCAAAGTTATTTTAAGAATAATAAAAGGAAGATGGGAAATTGAAGAATCGTTTAGAATAATGAAAAGTGATTTCAAAGCAAGACCTGTTAACCTATCAAGGCAAGATAGAATTACAGCTCACTTTTTAACTTGCTATATATCATTATTAATATATAGGATATTAGAAAAGAAGCTAAATTATAATTATACTACTTCACAAATACTCGATACTTTAAAAAATATGTATGTTAGTGAATTGAAAGGAGATGGTTATATTCCTTCATATGAAAGAACTGATTTAACGGATGAATTACATGAAATATTTGGCTTTAGGACAGATTATGAAATAATGGATTACAATTATTTAAAAAAAATTTTTAATAAAATTAAAAATACAAAATAGTACGCAGTTTTTTTGCAAAACAAAAACCTCGCAAAGCCTTGTAATATAAGGAATTGGGAGGTTTTAACCTTTTAAAACTGTCAAACTCAAGATTATAACACAAAACCTAAGAAAATAAAAAGTAATTTTGTTACTAATTACAGATTTTTTTCACACAAAAAACTAGGTTGCTAGAATTTAAGCATCCTTTTTAGCAGTTTTCCATCTCTTCTACAGTATATGGATTGTTCTGAAATAGTCTTAAACAAGCTTCATATCCAGAAATATCATGTCTAGAAGTAGTTTCTAGATAGCTTTTGACTACTGCATAATCTTTAGCTCTATTCATATTTTTAAACATGAATGATACAGCCAATTTTCTTTTAATTTGTCTTAAGCCGCGTTCAGATGTATTATTGGTAAAACCTACAGAAAAGTCTTTAGCAAAAAGCAAATGATTTTCTTTATACTTATCTAGTCTTGCTAACAACTTTCTTTCCTTGTCGGTATCTCTAGATGTGAGTTTCAACGATTCATATTCCTTATAACCAAGCTTTATTATTTTGTCGTACTCATTATAAATTTCATTTAGTTTTTCCTTACTAAAATAAATATCTTCTATAGGAGTATTATCAGGAGTATTGGCTATTAAGGACTTTTTTTCATTATTGGTTTTAATCAATAATTCTCTCATTTTATCAGGCCACTGGTGCTCTGGAAATTCTTCTTTTACACCTTTTAAGTATCGTAAAGTATGAGCATTACATTCTGCATTTTCAAAAGAAAAAAGTTCCTTATTATAATTAAGTAACAAATGATCATGCATTACCACACAGTCTTTACCTAACATCGTTAAAATTCCATCCTCTTTTATTGTATCAATATCTTTAGAACTATGTGCTATGAATAGTGCCCATTCATCATCACCATAAAAACGAATATATCCTTCTTTCACTTTCTTATCGGCATTTTTTAGGATATATTCTTTTTCTTTATCAGTGTATCCTTCAAGTGGCTCACCAAGTCCATACATTATAGTTGTATCATCCCAATGTATTCTTGTTAAACTAATGATTTTTTTTGTAATTTCATGGCATATCCTTCACTGATATTTATTTTCCCATTT
>CAVBMP010000228.1:0-2216 GCA_963596555.1 Bacteroides helcogenes | reverse complement strand
ATATAAGTTCCAGGTTTATAATAATTTTCGGCAGTTCCTTTTTGCTTAAAAGAGACTTCTTTTTCTTCACCATCTTCATTATAACCAATAAGATTATATTCTTTACCTTTTTCTTGTTTTACTCCACTCGCATCAACTAACCAAGAATCCTCATTTTTTTCATCTAAAGGTATTTGTGTATAATAACTATCTGATACAACATATCTATCGTTATAATAACCTTTTGCCCAAAACGCAACACAGATAACAATTGCAATTGCTAATATAGTAATAATTGTTTTTTTCATAACTTTATCCTCCTAAAATTCTAATTCTTTTTTTCTAAATCCACATATTGATATTATAGTTGGTAAAATAACATATATTATAATCATTAAAACTATTGACATATTTATTATACCTGTTTGCATAAAAGTACTTCTTATACCATAAAGTCCAATTGTGTAAACAAACTTTGTTAAATTTCCAAAAATATTTACTATAAAATCTTGCCCTAAAATTATACTCAAAAGTAGCATTATAGTTTTTGAAGAAAGTAAAACATAAAGTATAGTACCATTTACTGCATTTTGAGTATAGAAAACAGGTATTGAAGAAATACTTATATATCCTATTGCTCTTAACATTTCAATTACAAGTGTAAATAAAATTTCTGTAATTTGACTTCCGTTTAGTTTTAAACCTAATAGCACTGGTACTATCATTGTAATAATTCCAATAATAATTATTGATAATACAAAAAGTACTATACTTTCTATAATTTTTGATAATACAACTTTATATCTTCTCATTCCATATCCAATTGCAACTTGCATTGATTTGCTTTTAAAATCATCATAATATACTGATAAAAATACTATTAGTCCTATAACTAGTGGAAAATAACCTAAAAATGAGGTCGTTTTGGCAACATAAGCATTTTCTGTAAATGTTGGATTAAAATAGATAAACATCATAAGTAAAAATAAGCCAATATATGCACCAATAGTCATAAGAAAAGACTTTTTATGGCATATTCTTTTTATATCTGCCAAAATATAGTTATACACTTTTTCCACCTCCGATTAGTTCAAAATAATAATCTTCTAATGATTTATATTCTGATGTTTCTTTTAAAATTTTAATATCATTATCTTTTAAAACTTTTCTTGCTTTTTCTAAATCTTCTATATGAATCTCAACACTATTCATTTTTACTTTTAAATCTTCGTGAGTAATTTCTTTTAAGACTTTGCCTTCATGAATAATTCCAAATTTGTTTGCAGTATGTTCAAGTTCTCCTAAAATATGTGAAGATACTACAATTGTCATATTATATTCTTTATTTAGTTTAACAATTAAATTCCTTATATCAGCAATACCTTGTGGATCAAGTCCATTTACAGGTTCATCTAATATTAAAATTTCTGGATTTCCAAGTAGAGCATTAGCAATTCCTAATCTTTGTTTCATTCCCATAGAAAATGAACTATATTTAGCAGTTACTCCTTTAAGTCCTACAAGTTCTAAAACTCTTTTTACCTCATTCTTATCTTTAATTCCTTTTAACACTCTATAATAATTAAGATTCTCTTCAGCAGTTAAATAATCAAAAAAATTCTTTCCTATAAAAAATCCTATTCTCCTGCGATTATTTTGTAATTCTTTTTCAGTTTTACTACCATCTATTGATAATTTACCATCTTCAAAATTAGTTAATCCTAATATAATTTTAAATATAGTTGTTTTACCTGCTCCGTTTTTACCAATTAAACCATATATTTCACCTTTATTTATATTAAGATTTATATCATTTAAAACCTTATGAGTATCATAACTCTTATGAATATGTGATAATGAAATCATTTAAAATCCCTCCAATATTATTTTTCTTCAGTTTTTATTTCTTTATTATTTTCAGATTCTGAATAAACACTTTGCAATAATTCTTCTGATGATACATTGTATAATTTTGCAAGAGCGATTAAATTAGAAGTGCTTGGATCAGATGTTCCATTTTCCCATTTTGATACTGCTTGTCTACTGACACCTAATGTTTCAGATACAAATTCTTGTGTCATTTTACAGCGTATTCTATTTTCTTTTAAAACTTCTCCTAAAGATTTTCTAATTAACTTTTTTTCTTTTCTTACTTCTTTTGAATTAATATATTTTTTTAATGCTTTTATAATTAATACAAATAAATATATTACTGCTGATATAACAGCAATCCAAAA
>CAVBMP010000227.1:0-2272 GCA_963596555.1 Bacteroides helcogenes | reverse complement strand
ATCTAGAAAAGAAAAAAGTTCATTAAAAAACGAACTTTAGTCTAAAAATTTACGACTTTTTAGTATTATCTAGAAAGTTCTTTTAATTTATTAATATTTTTTTCAAATGATTTTAAAAATTCATCTATTTCTTCTTTTGTTGTTAAATAAGATAAACTAATTCTAATACTATGACTAGCTCTTTCTTTATCTTTAGTAACAACATAAACAGCTAATGAATAATTACCAGTAGAACATGCTGTTTGTGTTGATATATAAATATCATCTTGTTCTAAAGCATGTAACATAGTCTCTGACTTAATCTTTTTTAAACTAATATTAACAATATGCGGTACGCAATAATCATTACTATTAATATCAACATCTAATAAAGATAGTTTTTCTAAAAGATAATCATGTAACTCTACTACTTTATTATATTTCTTATCAAAATCAACATAACATAATCTTAATGCCTTTGATAAAGAAACAATTAAAGCTAAAGCTGGCGTACCAGATCTAAAAACAGTAGTAGATTTACCACCATGTATCAAAGGCTCTAATGCAATATTTTTCTTCTTAATTAGACAACCAATACCCTTCATTCCATAAAACTTTTGCCCTGAAATACTAGCAAGATCAACATATGATAAATCAACTTTTAATTTACCAATTGCTTGCGTCATATCACTATGAAAATATACTTTAGGATAATCTTCTAAAACTTTACTAATTGCCTTTATATCTTGACAAACCCCTACTTCACTATTAACTGCCGCAATAGTTACAAGAATTGTATCATCTCTAATAAGACTCTTCAAGTCATCTAAATCAACTAAACCATTAGAATCTAGTTTAACATAACTAACTTCATAGCCAAGTGTTTCTAAATATTTAACAGTTTCACTAACTGAAGAATGTTCAAGTTCTGTTGTAATAATATGTTTTCCATGATGTTTAAAGCAAATTCCTTTAATAGCTAAATTATTAGCTTCACTAGCTCCAGATGTATAAATGACTTCACTACTATCAACATTTAAAATATCAGCAATTTGTTTAGTAGCTGCATCAATTAACTTCTTAGCATCTGTTCCTAATTTATGTAAAGAATTAGGATTACCTATATAATTTCTAGTGACCAAGTCAAAAGTATTTAAAACCTCTTCATTAACAGGAGTAGTAGCACTATAATCTAAATATATCATTTTAATATCCTAACTATTTATCTCCTGAAACATTATAAAGATCATAATTAAGCTTAGCCATAGCTAATTCTATAGTCATAAGTTTTTCACTATTATCTAATTTTTCATCATCCATTAAAACCTTAATTAATTCATCAGCAACTTTCATTATTTCTTCCTTGTTCTTATGTAAAACTATTTTATCCATCATATAGTTCACAAAAAATCATCTCACATTCATTATATTTATTTTACAACTTCTAATATTCTAACATCACTTGTTTGAGTTTTGATAATAATCTCTTTCAGCAATACTAGCTGAAACACTATCTAACTCATCTGGATTATCAACTTCTTCATAATTAAATTTTTCCTCTATCAACATTAATACATCTTTTAAACTATTACAAGATTTATACTCAATATTATATTTATTAAGTATATCAATCTCATTATTAGTAAGGACTAATCCATTATTAAGATTATTAAGCTTTGAAGATTTAAAATCTAAATTAGAAATAATTTCATCAATATTATACTCCATTTTTCCCTTCTTTCAGAACAAAAGACAAATTTCAATTGATAAAATTTCAATTTGTCATTTTTTAGTCGTCACCGATCAAATTTCCTACTTCACAGATAGAGTAACCTCTATTCGCCATAATGGCTTAAATTCGCAACAGTCGCTGCCGTACTAATTATTTTATTCATATTTCTTTAACCATTTTGACAATGTATTCTTAATCCTTCAAACATAATATTTATACTTGCATTTATATCTCTATCATTTTCACATCCGCAATTTAAACATGTCCAGTTTCTTACACCTAAATTATTTGTTTCTTGTGTTATTTCATCACAATGACTACACTTTTTACTGCTTGGAAAATATGTATCTACTTGATAATAATATTTTCCTAACAAATTGCATTTCCATTTCAACATTTGGCATATTTTATTAAAACTGGCATCTAATATATTTTTAGCTAAATTGTGATTACTACTCATTTTTTTAACGTTTAATTTTTCACTTACAATGATATCATGCTCTTTTACTATCTTATTTACAATATTTATTATATTATGTTTTCTACTATTTTTTATTTTAC
>CAVBMP010000226.1:0-2309 GCA_963596555.1 Bacteroides helcogenes | reverse complement strand
GAATAATATATGGGTTTTCTATTCTTTTTTTATATATACCATTAAATTTATCTAATGATGTAGTTGAATAGTTTTTTGATAATTTAACTTCGACTGGAATAATTTTTAAATTTGTAACTGATCCGTTTGATAATAAAAAATCTATTTCAATATCGTTTCGATGTTTTTCATCATTATATCTTGTATAAAAATACAATTTTTTATCCATTGAAGTAATCATTTGAGCAATTACATTTTCATACAACATACCTTTATTGATTGATAATTTATCATTCATTATTTGTCTATATAGCGATGCGTCTCTTAATTTATTTTCACTAAAGGCTAAACTTACTAATAATCCGGTGTCTCCCATATAACATTTAACAGCACTATCGTTCTTATTTAGTCCAAACTCAATATTTGGATCAGTGCATTTATAACATAAATTACATATCATTGAATCACCTAGCCAAAATAGAGGTTCATCAAATCTATCATATGTAGGTTTTGAATCAATATCGGCTAATTTTACTCTCTTTTCATGCGTTGATAAAAAACCTGGTAAGTTATCAAAAATAGCTGCTACTTTAGAATTATATTTTTTAGATGCCTTTTTAATATCATCTTTATATAAATCAAGAATATATCTTTTTTCTTCATCTGCTAGATAAAAATCTTTATTATTATCCTTATATGTTTTTAATACTAGTGGCATTCCTCCAACAAGCATATATTCTTTAAATAAATACATTGCTTTTTTATGCATAGAATCCGTTAGTGGAGTTTTAGATTTAAAACAATCCTTTATATATTCAAGTAAAACATCTTCACCCATGTATATTAAGAATTCTTCAAAATCTACAGGATACATTTTTGATTCTTTTTTCTTCTGATGGTATAGTGATATCTTCAACATTATCTTTGATAGAAATTAAAGAACCAGTTTCCATGAAATCATATCTACCATCTGCCACAAGGTATTTTATTGCTTCTCTTGCTCTTGGAAATTTTTGAATTTCATCAAAAATTATAAGAGTATTTCTTTTATATAAACGAACCCCTGTTTCAATACTAATTGTTTGAAAAAATAAATCCAAATTATTTAAATTATCAAAAGCGTTAATGATACTTTTGGATGCTTTATTAAAATCAATTAGAACATATGATTTATATTCATTTTTGCCAAATTCCTCAGCAATAGTTGATTTGCCTATTCTTCTAGCTCCCTCAATTAAAAGTGCTTTTGTACCATTTGATTTTTGTTTCCATTCTAATAATTCGTTATATATTTTTCTTTTGATTTCCATATTAGCCCTCTATATATGACTGTTTTAATATATTTGTCAATTATGCGCAAAGTAATTTTATGCAAAATATGCAACTATGCGCAAGGTATTAATAGCAAGATTATTTCTCTTGACACTATTTTTTACTATTCATATAATTTTATTAGGAATTATTCCTAATAAGAAAAGGAGAAATTATATGTCAAATAACAAATATCAAGGTACACAAACTGAAAAGAATCTTTTAGAAGCATTTGCTGGTGAATCACAAGCAAGAAATAAATATACTTATTTTGCTTCAGTTGCGAAAAAACAAGGTTTTGAACAAATCGCAGAATTATTTTTAAAGACTGCTGAAAATGAAAAAGAACACGCAAAACTATGGTTTAAAGAATTAAATGGTATTGGTGATACTGCTGAAAACTTAAAAGCAGCTGCAGAAGGTGAAAACTATGAATGGACTGATATGTATGAAGGTTTCGCTAAGACTGCACAAGAAGAAGGTTTTCCTGAACTTGCCGCACGTTTTCGTATGGTAGGTGCTATAGAAAAGCATCATGAAGAACGTTATCGTGCCTTATTACATAATGTTGAAGCAGCAGAAGTATTCGCTAAGAGTGAAGTTAAGATTTGGGAATGCAGAAACTGTGGTCATATCATTGTAGGTAAGAATGCTCCGAGTGTTTGTCCAGTATGTATGCATCCACAAAGTTATTTTGAAGTTCGTTCTGAAAATTATTAATCAATTTTAATATAAATATAAATCAAAACCCGCCAATAAAGGCGGGTATTAATATTAATGGAGATGAAAATGATAAGAGATACCAAACAAAGACGATTAGTACTAGAAACTGTTAAATCACATTTAGATCATCCTAGCGCTGAACAAATATATGAAGATGTTCATTTAAAAGATTCAAAAGTAAGTCATGGAACAGTATATCGTAATTTAAATAATCTATCAGAAGATGGATCAATATACCATGTACGTGTTCCTGGTGCTGATCGTTATGATTTAAGAGTAGATCCTCATTATCATAT
>CAVBMP010000225.1:0-2317 GCA_963596555.1 Bacteroides helcogenes | reverse complement strand
CTCTCTTATACAATTTTATCATTTTGATTTATTATTCTCAAGATTTTTTATTAAATTTTTGAGTGTTTTATTATTTTAAAAAAATATTTAGTTTATATTTAAGTAAAATAAAAAGTGAATTCGTTTTTCATTCACTCTTTATTGTTTTTTTATCCTTCAACGTTATAAACTTTGCTTGGATCATTATTACCATTGCAAGATACTTTACTTAGGCTTGTAGTTAAATAATGTCCATAAGCCCAACATGAACCATTTTTAATATAGTACCATCTACCAGTATTTATACCACTTGATAGTGAATAAACGCTTAGCGCTGTCTTAGTACATTTGTACGTCACACTATAAGATGCACTAGTGTTTGCAGCAGTTCTACAGTGAAGTACATGCGTATCATTATTGCTTTCTACATTAGTAACATACGCAGATAGAAGATTATAGACACTTGCCTTTATAACAACAGTAGCACTTTTACCAGCAGAGTTGGTAGCAACTACCTTAAATAATCGTTTCCCAGGTGATTCAATTGTTCTTGTTGCTTTATATGAAGTTCCGCTACCACTTACAATCATATTCACGTTACCAGTATAAGTACTGCCATAACTTAATGATTCAGCAATATTATAATAAAATGTCATAGTAGCGTCTGGTGAACTTGAAGTCGTCGCAGTTAGTGTTACTGGTTTTACAAATCTTCCGGACAGTTCGCAACCACTCGAAGAAGTACATGAACCGGTCTTACCATTAGTATCTGTAAGTTTCAATGTTAACGAAGGAGCATTTGCTTCACATACACCATATAAATTAATAGATGTTGAACTATTTGCAGTCACTGCATATGTTGTACCAGAAGAATATTGTTTTTTCGTTGCTGAATAAGATGATGCCCAACCACAATCATAACCGGTTTTAGTTATTTTTGGTAGTGTTATGTTCTTTTGAGTCCAATTGGCAGTTAAAGTAACAGTTGAGTTATTAGTTGAAGTTAAGTTTTTAAAATATGTTGATTTTATTTTTGTACTACCATCTGACCATTGGGTATTAATTGAAGTGCTACTTGAACCATATCTAGCTGTTGTTGTATTTAAGTTAGTTGCAGTCCATCCAGCAAAAGTCTGTTCTGCACTTGCTGTTGTTGATTCTGTACTTGATGAGTTGTTTATAAGAGCAGTTGTGGCAGTTTTTCCCTTACTTAAGTTTATTGTTACTTTCTTAGTAGGGTTTGATATGTTTACACTGCTTTCATAAGTAGCAGATGTTGGATGCGAACTACCATGTGTTCCATTATTTAAATTATAACTTATATTATAAGTTATATTGCTACTTGCATTACTTGTCCAATGTGCATATAACGTTGTACTCGAAGTTGGTGTATATGAACTTCCTCCATTACCTACTTTTGTTCCACCACTACTTGTTGTATACCATCCATCAAAAGTATATCCTGTTTTTGATGTTGAAGGTAATGTTATCGAATTAATTGTATATTGAGCAGTTAAAGTTGTATTACCTGATCCATATGTAAATGTTGTGCCTGATAAAGAACCAGAACCACTCTTATACCAATAATCAAATGATCTCGAAGCAGTTTTTGAACTTACTGAACTTCCTCCATTAGCATTGAAAGAAACAGTATAACCGCTTGGGGGCGTTGGATTACTTATTATTTTTGTTGAACCGGATGAAGCTGCATATGAAGAAGAGGAAGTTGTTCCATTCCATGTTCCTCCGTTTGGATCAACTGTTAATGTATAACTAGTTGATGCATTGCTTGACCAATGAGCATACAATGTTGTATTCGAAGTTGGCGAATAATAAGAACCATACTTTCCTACATATGTACCACCACTACTTGATGTATACCAACCATCAAATGTATAACCAGATCTTGTTGCATTTGGTAAAGTTATACTGTACGAATTAAATACAGGATATATTGTATCATTGCCTTCACCAAATGTATATGTAGAACCAGAAATACTACCATATTCTCCACTCCTAAAATACCAACCTAAAAGTGATTTAGAAGTTGAAAGTGATGATGTACTACAACTACCACCATTTGCATTAAATGTTGCCGTTGCTCCACTTGGAACAGTTAAATTTGACAATGACACTGTCTCACCTGGTTTACCTGTTACAGTAGTATTACCAGTCGAACCATTAAATTTTCCTCCGCTTGGATCAATAGTTAATGTATAACTAGTAGGTTTTTCTGTCCACTGAGCATAAAGCGTTATATTAGAAGTTGGTGTATATGAACTTCCTCCATTACCTACTTTTGTTCCACCACTACTTGCTGTATACCATCCACTTAATG
>CAVBMP010000224.1:0-2367 GCA_963596555.1 Bacteroides helcogenes | reverse complement strand
TCAAGGAAAATAAAGGAAAAAACATGTGGTAGTGTATGAAACTATTCACACTACCAGTTAAATAAGGAGACTAACTATTAAAAGTCAATAGTTTTTTTCTAAAAATTTTAAATTGGAAGATTTCCCATGCCAAAAGACTTCAAATATGTTTGTTAATTTGAAGTTAATTAAATAATTTAATTTATTCCAATTTCCTTGTGACAAGCAAAAATATTTTTATTAATTTATAGTCGTTTAAATAATTTATATTTTCAAAAAATGAAAATATAAATTATTAAACTCCATTAAGGTAAAAAATATTTTTTTACTTGTCAAAAGTTTTCTCGGCATAAAACAAATTATTTGAGCAAAGACGGATTAAAATCAATTTGCTTTTTCTCCAAATAATAAATAACTCTAATAAGTTTTTTACATACATGAGATAAAGCAACTCTATGACATTTGCCTTCAGATCTTTTCTTTAAGTAATAGTCATAAAACGTAGGTGAATTACTTAAAATAGTCATTGCAATATTCATAATAGAATATCTTAGATGACCTGAACCATGTTTAACCATTCTACCTTTTGACTGTAGAGTGCCTGATTCAATTATACTTGGTTCTAATCCTGCAAATGCAAGCATTTTTCCAGGTGATGAAAAATTATTTATATCACCATATTCGGATAATACTGTAGCAGTAGTAATTTCGCCTAATCCAGGAATTGATAACATTTTTGGATTAAGTTCTTTGATAATTGTTGAAATTTGTTTTTCTATTGGATCAATTTTTTTGTTAAAGTTTTCTATAATAGAAACATATGTAGTAATAAGTAAATCTGTATTATCATCATAATGACCTATAGAATTTTTTGCTAGTTGCTTAAGTTTGGCAAATTTTGCATAAGTAAATTTTCCGTGTGATAATTTTCTTATTGTTTCATAGTCACGCATTAATGAAATATGTTTTCTATTTTTATATTCTTTTAAAATATATAGTAAGGTAGTTGAAATTCTATTATTAAAAAATGATTTAAGTTCAGGAAAAGACTTATCTAATTCATTTGTTAATAAAATTTTGAATTTACTTCTTTCTTTAATTAAAAATTCTCTACTTCTACATAGTGACTTTAACGTATAAATATTGTATAATAAATCTGAATTTGGTTTATATGGAACGGACATTAGGTAACTAACTATAGTCAAACTATCAGTCTTGTCTGTCTTTGTTCGTCTTAAACTTCGAGTTTTTAAAAACTGATGAATGATAAGTGGATTCATTTTCATAAATGAATACTCTTGTTCAATTAAATACAGTTCCAAATTCATTGAGTAATGTCCAGTTGCTTCAAAAGCAATATGGACATCAGATTTATTATAGGGTTTCAATCGTTCCAATAGAGTTTGAAATCCTTTTTTGTTGTTTTCAAAAGATTCATTTTTAACAATTACTTCACCTGTATTTGAGATAATACAGAAATCGTGTTTGTACTTTGATATATCTATTCCAATGTAATATATCATTGTAAGCACCTCCTTATTAGTTTTGTTTGCACTGATTGTTTGCCACTAGATTGTCTATCTTGTAATCTCGTAATTTAATAAAACATCATTTAGTAAGAACTAAAGTGTTAACTAACTAATTAACAATTAAAATAGAAATCTGCGGTTTGAGTCTCCTTTGACCAGTCAATTTAATTGCTGTAAAAAAATAGATACAAATCCACAGTGCGAGCATTATTATATTACTAGTTTAATAATAATGCAAAAAATATAATAGAAAGGATTAATCAACTATAGAATTAATTAATAATTTCTATAAGATTGATTATACGAGAATATTATGATAATTAGAGAAGCTGTAGAAAAAGACGCGGAAAGTATAGTAAATACCAATATTAATGGTTGGATAGAAACGTATCGTGGAATATTTCCAAATGACTATTTAAAAAAACTAGAACAAAAAAAATCAGAGAGTATAGAAAAGTGCAAAAATAAAATAAATGAATACATAGTTTGTGAAGTAGAAAATAAAGTAGTAGGCTTCCTTAGATATGGAAAAAATAAAAAAGACTATAATGACAAATATGCAGAAGTGTATGCTTTATATGTAGACTCTCAATATAAAAAAAGAGGTATTGGAAGAAAACTGCTTGAATATTCTTTTAACAAACTTAAAGATGTTTATGATAATGTTTTAATTAGTACTCTCCAAGAAAATTCTGCAACTAAATTTTATGAGAAATGTGGTGGTAGACAGATTGGTACTTGTTGCTTTAAACTTGATAATAATGAATATAAAGAAAATTTATATTTGTTTGAGTTATAGACACAAATAATATGTAGTCAATATAATGAATCTAATATAAAAAATGGAGTAAATTTAAAG
>CAVBMP010000223.1:0-2371 GCA_963596555.1 Bacteroides helcogenes | reverse complement strand
TACTAAAAATGCTATAGTGAAAAATTACTATAGTATTTTTTATTTATAAATAAGGGTTTTATCAAAAACTAACATACAAAATAAATTTGTTTGTAAGTGAATATTACTATAGTGTTTTGGAATATTTGAATAACATAATCGTATAATTAGATGAATGAGTTAGAAAAAAGGAGGTTGATATATGACTTGTTTATCTAAAAGCATTAGTTTAGAGATTATGAAGTTTTTCTTAATTACTAGTGTTCCAAAAATTTTAAGTGAAAGGAAAGGTATTGCTTCTATAGGTAAGGAGTGATATTAACTTATGCAGACAGCAATTTATTGCAGGGTATCTACTGAAGAACAAGCTACTGAAGGATTTAGTATTCATGCTCAAAAAGATAAATTAACTAAATATGCAGAAAGTAATGATTGGGATATAGTAGATTACTATGTTGATGATGGTATAAGTGGTAAAAATTTAACTGATAGGAAAGAAGTATCAAGACTAATTGAGGATGTAAAGAAAGGAAAAATAAATAATGTTTTAATATACAAACTAGATAGACTTACTAGAAGTGTTAAAGACCTTATTTATTTAATAGAATTATTTGATAGTCATAATTGTACTTTTAACTCTCAAACAGAAAAAATAGATACTTCAAATGCTGTTGGAAGAATGTTTGTTAAGATTATTGGAATATTTGCAGAATTTGAAAGAGAAAATTTAGCAGAAAGAGTTACTTTTGGATATGAACAAAAAACTAAAGAAGGTAATTATACTAATTGTAATGGAGTTTTTGGTTATGATTATTTAATAGGTAAAGGAAAACTTAAAGTTAATAAAAATGAAGCAATTTATGTTAAGAAAATATTTAATTGGTATTTAGATGGTGAATCCATGGTTAAAATTGCTAAAAAGTTAAAAGACTTAAATGTACCAACTAAAAGAGGGGGACATTGGAATCAGTCAACTATTTATTCGATACTTACTAATCCTCTTTATATTGGAAATGTAAGGTATGGAGTAGGAAGAAAGAATGGCTTTGAAGTAAGTGGTAAAAACATAACACCTATTATTAATGATGACTTATTTAATAGTGTTAACAATTTAATGAAGAAAAGAAAGAAATTTCATAATAAGAAATACTCTTCTGATGATACTTATTATTTTAGAGTCTTAAGATGTAGTTTATGTGGTGGCAAATATCATGCTAGACAACAACTTCAAAGTGGTAAAAAGTATATTACTTATCAGTGTAATGGGCATAACAACAATAGCTGTAATGCTCCAGGATTTTCTCATCTTAAAATAGAAAATGCTTTTATTAATTATTTAGAAAATATTAAAGATTTAGAATTTGATAAAAGTATTTTAAAGAAAGAAAAAAAGGTAATAGAAAACAATGATACTTTAGATTTACAAGAGCAAACCCGCAAATTAAATAAAAAGAAAAAAGAAATGACAGAATTATTTAGTACTGATGAAATTGATTACGAAACTTTTAAAGAAGTAAAAAGTGTAATTGATTCTAAATTAGAAGTGTTAAATAATGAGTTAGATAAAATTAATAAATATTCAAATGAAGAAGATCTAACTAATGAAGAAATTATTAAAGAAGTTATAGTTAATTTAAAAAATAATTTTATTCATTTAAACAATCATGAAAAAAAGATGTTTTTAGAAAGATTTGTTAAAGAAATAAAAGTAAGAAAGGAAGGTAATGATGTAATAATTGATGAAGTAATATTTTAAATGGTTCACTTAGACGTGAGCCTTTTTATATGGAATAGTTTTAATTTAGAAAGGTGGATGATTTGATGAAAAAATTTAAAGGAAGTGTTTATTATAGATAAATATGTTTTGGTATATGCTTATGTACCAGAGCATTTTTTATCTAGAAAGGATTTATCTTATTTAGATAAATTAATTTATATAAGAATAGTAGGTTTTTGTAGGAATGATAAATACAATAATACTTGTTTTGCTAGTAATGGTTATTTTGCTAATTTATTTGGCGTTAAGCCAAAGGCAATATCTGTTACGATAAAAAAGTTAAAAGATTTAGATTTAATAAATGTTAAATATATTAGAAATGAAAATCTAGTTAAACAAAGAAGTATTACTCTAACAAGTAAGGTATGGAATCAAATAAGTAATAATGAAGTAGTAAATAAGGAAGAAGAGATTACTTATATGAAGGAATATAATAATAAGATAAATAATAATAAAGAAATATTTAATAAAATTATATCTTATGATACAGATGGTGTTATGTTATGACATGGTAAAAGGTTTGAATCAGTAGAACCTACCGAAGAAGAAAAAAAGAAATGGAAGATTCATTAAATAATTTAAGTAATGATGATAACTTTATTATATGTAGTTTAT
>CAVBMP010000222.1:0-2398 GCA_963596555.1 Bacteroides helcogenes | reverse complement strand
CTATGATACAATTAATATATGCTAAGTAAAGTATGAGTAAAGGAGTATGATTTTATGGACAAAAAAGGATTCACATTAGTAGAGTTACTAGCAGTAATAGCAATATTAGCAATACTAGTAATTATTGCATTACCAAACGTACTAAAAATGTTTAATAATGCTAAAAAGAATAGTTTTTTAACAGAAACAAAAACCATTTATAATAATGCATCTAGCAAGTATATAACTGAAAATTTAAAAGGAAATAAATTAGATCATATCAGTTCAAATGATAATACTAAATTAGAAATGACAGGAGAAGATCTTATTTATTATATAAGCCTAAACGATGATGGCTCTGTTAAAAGTATGAAAGTGTATAATGGAACTTATTATGTTGAACTAAAAGAGGGAGAGAAAATAACTGATTTAAGTACTTCTGATATAGAGGAAAAGCAAAGCGATTATGTCTTTGAATATAGTATTATATCCAAACCAGTTGGTTTTGAAAAAGACTCTTGGTCAACAATAAAAGCACATGCTGAAAAATGTGTGAATGGCGATTCCAGTTGTATATATCATTTTGGGGATGCTAAAAAAATTGATTTAGGAAAATATGGAACTCATTGGGTTAGAATTGCAAATATTAGCAATCCATCTGAATGTAGCACTGATGGATTTTCACAAACTGCTTGTGGCTTTGTAATAGAGTTTACTGATTCTTTGTTTAAAAGTCAATTGTCTTCATCAATAGATGAGGATGGATGGCCTGGCACAGACCTTTATAAGAAATTAAATGATACAACTTCAAGTGATAGTGTAATTAATTCAATGCCAAAAGATTTATCAAGCATTATTATGAATGTTCATACGGTAACATCATTTAGTAAAGATACAAAAAATTATTTATATTTACTTTCTGAAAAAGAGGTATATGGAAGTAATCATGCATGTTCTGCAACTTTAAATGAAAATACAAGACAGTTAGATTTTTATAACGAATGTCGTGTATCATCAAGTAATCAAGTATATGCTTGTTTAAAAAAAGATGGCGATTCATGGTGGCTTCGTTCTATCGGAGGAGATATTAATGATGGAACATGGGTTTATTTAAATAATACTAAATATACTGCTTTTTGTCCTGATGGAGCAAGTACTAATGAAATAAACGTATCTCCAGCATTTAGAATATATTAATAGAGAGAAATCTCTATTTTTAATTAATAAAGTTACTGTAAAAAATAATAATTTACCTAAAAATAATTTAAATTATTAAATTTACTTATTGATAGGTGAGTGTTTCTGTGTTAAAATTAATATAGATGACTATAAGGAGGGATTATTAATGGCTTTAAAAGGATTAAGTGATATATTTAAACCTGAGGATAGTGATATTGAAGAATATGAGGAAAAAGAAACTTCAAAGGGAAGTAAAGGATATAAAAATAAAACAATTTTAGTTGAACCAAGAGCATTTTCTGAGGCACAACAAATTGCTGATTATTTAAAGGAACAAAATCAAGTAGTTGTTAACTTCAAAAGAGTTACATCGGATGTATCTAAAAGAATCATGGATTTCTTAAATGGTATTATCTATGCAATTGAAGGTAGTATGCAAAAACTTGGCCCTGGTATTGTTATTTGTGCACCTAAGGGATTTGAAATTGAGGGAACAATAACAGAAGATGAAAGAAAAAAGAGCACTAAAAAAGATGATTTAGGAGAATGGTAGAATAAAATATATTTAGAGGTGGAGCATGAAAAAGTTCGATGTGGTTTTTCGTGGTTATGATAAAGAGCAAGTACATAAATGCTTAGATGATATTATTAGAAATTACGAACTCTTACTTCAAAAGAGTCAGAAAACTGAAGAAAATAATAAAAAATTAACTGAACAACTTCTTCATTATCAAAAAATTGAAGAAACTATGAATAGAGCAATATATACTGCTGAAAGCGCAGGAGATCAAATTAAAAGTTCTGCTAGAAAAGAAGCAGAATCTCTTGTTAACGAAGCAAGACGTAATGCTAGTAGAATAATAAATGATGCTTTATTAAAAGCAGAAAAAGCTCAGAATCGTGCTGACATGCTTAAAAGGAATACCAATGTTCTAAAGAGAAGATTAAGACAAATCATTGAAAATCAACTTGAAGTTATTGAAGAAATGGATAGAGTTGATTTTGATAGATATGATGATAAGTATTAAAATATGAATTTAATAAGACTATTGATGCGAAAAATCAATAGTCTTTTATTACCAAGATTATCCATAAATTTATTCAAGCGTTAGTTTCAAAGATAACTTCTCTCTAAAAGTAGGGGGCACGTTTATATAAGTAAGTTCCCATAAAATCAAGAAAAAAAGTTAGTTAAAAAGTAAAATGCAACTTTTTGAAAAAATATGTAATTACAAGGCAT
>CAVBMP010000221.1:0-2446 GCA_963596555.1 Bacteroides helcogenes | reverse complement strand
ATTCCTCTATCATTATATCAGATATTTCTAACTTAATTTCATAATTTACTAATAGTATTCAAATTCACTAATAGTTACTTGATAATTTTAATTAACTATGCTATCATTAGTATGTAAGCAAGAAATCTTGCATATATTAAAAAAGGAACATTCAGTTTAGCAAGTGAATGTCTACCTCAAAAAATTTTGTTTATAGACACCCTTACATATTAAGAGTGTCGATTTTTATTATAATTATTAATAAAATTAATAAAAACAATATGATACAGATGTATCTAAAAATACTTAATACATAAGTTCTTTTCCTCATCTATATCCCCTCCTTCTACTCCTTAAGTAAGGAAAGTTAGAGGTAGACACTCACACTGAATATTCCTCTATCATTATATCAGATATTTCTAACTTAATTTCATAATTTACTAATAGCTGTGATTTTTTAGCGAAAATGTCTCTTGAATTTGTTCTTAATTTTAAGCGAAAATGTCTCTGTATTATCATAGTTTATATTGTTATTAGTTCGCTATTTTTAAGCGAAAATGTCTCTAATTTTCAATTGTAATTATATTTAAATAATGATACAATAATTTCATCACCTGAAGGGATATGGCAACGCTGGGGAGCGACCAAAAGCAATAAGGTGATGATATGCAAAAAAGGAAGTAAGAATTAAATCTATACTTCTGTTTTTTTTGTTTCCTTTTTTTGTTATCTAATGATATAAACCCATATAACTAAATTTACTTCAACATCATGTTTTTTCTCCAAGGATGATTTTTTGGCGGTTTATATATCTTTTTTTCTATTGGCAGATCATTATTTTTTTCTTCTTTCATTGTTAGATTTCTGCTTTCAATTTCTTTTAGTAAATATAAATTATTTTCTATTTCACAGCATAATTCTGCATTATAAGTTATTATAACAATACACTCTGTATTTTTCATATAACTTATAACTTCACCAGTATTAAAATCAACTGGTACATAATATTTATTGTTATATTTAATTGATGAAGCATTATCTATTAATCTTTTAGTTCTTTCAGAAATTATTATATTAAGTTCTTCTTCTGAATAATTATTTTTTTTCATCATGTAATTTTTTTTATCTATTTCATAAGAAAACTTTTTGTTCATTTTAGGAATAAAAAGTTCATTTATATACTTATTAGCATCATCTATATTTAAAATTCCTTCATGTCTTAATTCAGCAATTAGTCTATCTTTAAAGGTTCTATTTTCTCTTTCAACATTAGCTTTCGCGGTAGCAACACTAGTAGTTACTAATTCAATATTTAGGTCAATACATATTCTACCAAATTGCGTTGAATCAGTTTTATTCTTTTGGTTAGAAAAGGAATTTCTATTATCAGTTTTAATTCTTTTTGGTATACCATAGTTAATAATTATATTATATAGCAGTATAAAATATGCTCTTGTAATTTCCTCATATTCAAACCATCCAAATAGAACTTTCTTAGTTCCTTTATCGACTGCCAAATGCAAATAAGTAACATCATCTCCAAACCATATATTAGATGAAGCATCCATTTGAATCTCTTGCCCAAAAGCATAATTATTACAAGATTTTCTTGTGTGTGCTTTCTCAATAGATAATTGTCTAGACTGATATAATTCTATTTTTTCTTCAGTTATATTTTTATTATTGTTTATTGCATTATTCATTCTTTCATTGTATAATTTAGTTGTTTCCTTGTGAGCAATTGGCGAAATAATATCATCACTAAGAAACGCATTATACAAAGTTGAATATGAAACATCATATTTACCTTTGTATTTTTCATTTTCTGTAAGTTCTTCATAAAATGCTTTAATGTTGTAATCATAATATTCACTTAAATATAATTTTTTTAATTCTGAAATAATTAAGTGGTCTTTTTTATTATGTGGTTGTTTCCCTCTATTTTTATGTATGAATTCTATTTCTCCTCCTTTCTTATAAGCTTTTTTTAATCTATCAATTTGTCTAGAAGATAAATGTAATTCATAAACTGCCTCCTTACGTGTCTTTTCTCCTTTTATGATGCTTTCAATAACATCATATTTATTTTTTTCTTCATCGTTTAACATTTTAATCCTCCTCCTTCATATATCAAACGATACAAAATAAAATTATACAATAAAAAGAAGACATTTTCGCTTAAAATTCAAAAAAATAATCAACATTTTACAATTGATTATTTTCAGAGACATTTTCGCTTAAAATTCATCTAAAAAAGTAGAGACATTTTCGCTTAAAAGTCACACTTTTTTAAATTAGTTTTTATTAACTATTGACTTTTACTTAAAATTAAGGTAAGATCCTGACTTTGACAGTTGTAAGAAGGTAAAAACCCTCTAGATCTTATTTTATAAGGCTTTAGAGAGTTTTTGCTTGGCTAAAAAAGTGCGTACCATGAATACCTATTTTATTGATTCAAAAATTTTTT
>CAVBMP010000220.1:0-2551 GCA_963596555.1 Bacteroides helcogenes | reverse complement strand
CAGATTATAATGGAAATAAATCTACTTCTTTAATGGCAAGAGATTTACTTACACCAGATGAAGTAAAACAACTTCACTATAAAACTATTATATTTCCAATAATAGGTTATCCAATTTTTAGAGATACTGTTATGTATGATAAATTTTCTTGCTATGAAAAAGGCGAGATTGAAAGAAAAGTTAATTCATTAAAACAACTTGATAATACATATTTCACAGTAGAACAAATTAAAACACCTATTGGTAGTAGATTTAAAAAAGTTGATGATGAATTAAATATGAGTGCTAAAGATTTCTATAAAGAACAAAGAGAAGCAGAAGAACAAACTCTACTAAAAGCAATAGATCAAGTTAAGGATATTATAAAAGATAATATTATTAACTTTGAATATAAAACTCAAAATAATAGAACCTATTCAGTAGTAAGTATTAATAATGATATTACCGATATGGAAAAGTCTTTAATTAATGGTCAACTTGATAATAATATTTATCACATTGAAATTAGTAATAATCAAGATGGTAAGAATATTATTGAAATACATTTACAAAATTTAATTAAAAATGAAGTAGAACAAGATAAGGAGAAAAAATAATATGTATTTTAATATATCAAAATACATATTTTTTAGTGGTGGTAATAATGTCAAGAAATAAAACCAAATTAATAATTAAAGAAAGTTCTAACATAAAAAAATCTTTTGAAGATATTATTGTTCAATATTTGCTTAGAAAACTTGAAAAGGAGAATTCTCGATGATTTGCAATTTTTCAAAATTGATGGTAACATCAAAATGTCTTAGGAAAGAATCTAGTAAAGTAAATATTAGAAGGAGGAAAAATTGTATAATAGTTTGCTAGATTCACCAGCTTTTTATAATGCTGGTATTTATATAAGATTATCTCAAGAAGACAAGGATAAAAAGTACGAATCTGAAAGTCAAAGTGTAACTAATCAAAGACAGATACTTTTAGATTATGTTAAAACAAGCGGGTTCAATTTTATTGACGAGTACATTGATGATGGATATTCAGGGACTAACTTTAATAGACCATCCTTTAAAAGGATGATTGAGGATATAGAAGCAAAAAAGATTAATCTTGTTATAGTAAAAGATTTATCTAGACTTGGTAGAGATCATGTTAATACTGGTTATTATATGGAAAGATATTTTCCAGAACATAAAGTAAGATTTATATCTTTGATGGAATGTTATGATAGTGCAAGAAATCAGGCAAGCAATGATTCATCAACATTTATTGTTGCTTGTAATGACTACTATAGTAAGCAAAATTCTAATAAAATTAGAGATGTTTTACACACAAAAAGAGTCAATGGAAAATTTATTGGAAGTTTGCCAGCTTATGGTTACATGAGAGATCCAGAAGATAAAGGACATCTTTTACCTAACCCAGAAACAGCACCGACTGTAAAAAAAATATTTTCTTGGTACTCATCTGGTGTTGGAATATCTGAAATAGTTACTAGATTAAATGAATTGGGAGTTCCAACACCTAGTAAATACAAAAATCTAAAATTATCTTCTCAGTGTATAAATCAGGAGATGTGGACCATATCTTCTGTTAGAAAAATATTAAGAAATAGAATGTACACAGGTGATATGGTTCAAAATGTTCAAACTAAGGTTAGTTATAAAAGTCAAAAAAAGATAACATTAGACAGAAGTTTTTGGATAATAGTAGAAAATACACATGAAGCCTTAGTAGATAAGGAAACTTTTGAATCAATTCAACACACATCAAACGAAATTCCACCACTTAAAACAAAAAGAGAAAAAAGGTTATTTGAAAACTTAATATATTGTAAGGAATGTGGTAATTATTTAACGGTAGCCTATAGAAAAAATCATGATTATTGGAGTGTTAATTGTAATAAATATTCAAGGGATCCAAAGAGAAGATTATGTGAACCTCATTTTTTTCCTTATAATTATTTAGAGGAACAATTATTAGAAAAGATTACTGAAACATTTACTCATTATATAAATGGTTTGAATATGGATTCTATTAATAAAAAATTAAAAAATTCGTTAAACGAGTCTAATGAAAATGAACAAAATGAACTTGATAAGTTAAAAAAAGAATTAGAATCTTTATCAAGAAATTTAATAGGCTATGGTAATATGTTAAATAAGGGTGAGATATTAGTTGATTCATTTAAAATATTAACAGATTCTGTACAGAAAAAAATTGCTGAAGTTAAAAAGAAGATAATTAAACTTGAGAATAGTCAAATGAAAACAAAAACAAAAGTGCAAAAGGTTACTGATTATAGTGATATAATTAGAGAATTATTAAAAGTTAATCCACCATCAAGGGAATTGCTATTTGCACTTATTGATAGAATTGAAATAGATCAAGACAGGAATGTAGAGATTAAATATAAATTTAATTTAATAGAACATGATATATTTAAATATAAAGAAATAGATAAGCCGAGAAATCCTTATGGACCAAAGGACAAAAATAAAAAATAGAATCATATATTTTTTTACTATTCTTAATCACCACCAGAAAATGCAGGAGGTGG
>CAVBMP010000219.1:0-2814 GCA_963596555.1 Bacteroides helcogenes | reverse complement strand
AAAATTGACTTAGTATTAACAAAAGAAATATCTAGATTTTCTAGAAATACAGTTGATAGTATTAAATATACTGAATACTTATTAAAACAAGGTGTTATTGTTTATTTCTTATCTGATAATTTAAATACTATACAAGAAGACTCAGAATTTAGATTAACTATAATGTCTAGTTTAGCACAAGATGAAGTGAGAAAACTGTCTGAAAGAGTTAAATTTGGGATAAATAGAATGATTAAAGATAGAAAATTAATAGGAGGAAATTTAACAGGATATTATAAGAAAGATGGTAGATATGAAATAAATGAAGATGAAGCACCACTTGTTAGATATTTATTTGAAACTTATGCATCAGGTAAAGTTGGTTTAAAAAAGATAGGACAAGATCTTGCTAAAATGGGTTATTTAAATTCAAAAGGAGAAGTTTATTCTGATACTTCAATGAGAAAAATGCTTCAAAATCCTAGATATAAAGGATTTTATACAGCAAGGCTTACAGAAGTAGAAGATTACAAAACTCATAAGAAAAAAGATGTTCCTAAGGAAAGACAAATAATTGAAAAAGATTATAGAATTCCCGCTATAGTATCAGAAGAGTTATGGGATAAGGCTAATAATCTTCATCAAAAAAGAAAAAAATCATATGCTCATCATGTTTGTAATTCTGAAAAGAACTTAGAAAATGCTAAATATAGTTGTAAGTTATATTGTAAAGAATGTGGGGAAGTATTTATAAGAAATAGTGGAGGAAATAGAGCAGGTAATCCTAATTGGTCTTGTAAAACATATAGAAATAAAGGAGTAAAAACCTGTGCTTCACCTATAATAAAAGAATCTTATTTAGATAAGATATTTATTGATATATTTAATAATTTTATTAGTAATAAAAAAGATTATTTAAATAGTATAATAGATGAATATGAAAACTTAGTAAAAAAAGTTAATGAATCTATAAGTATTGAAGACTTAGAAAACCAATTACATAGTATAGAAAAACAAAAAGATAAATTATTAGATCTTAGTTTAAAAGGAATAATAGAAGATTCAGAATTAAAAAGAAGAAATGATAAATTTAATTTAGACTACGAAACAATTAAAACAAAGATTGATAAATTAGCATCTTCTGATGTTGAAATTCAAAAATTTAAAGAAAAAATAGAAGAAATAAAAACTGTTTTATCTAATAAATTAGATATAGAAAAAGAACTACCAAACTTAATGCGAGTATTAGTAGAAAAAGTAGAAATAGAAAAAATAGATAATGATAGAAATAGAGTTAGATTAACAATATATTTTGACTTTAAAACTAATATTGTAGATAGGGAATTAGAACTTGATGCAAGAATTATTAGATCGTCAAAAACAATAAATTTAAGTACTCAATATAATGCCTCTTCTTTGGGTGCTAGTTGCGACCAGTCTGAATCCTGGGTTTGTTGAACTTGGTAATAGACTTGGTACAGAGAGGCTATTTAATTATATTAATAAATTTGGTTATGGTAAGAAAACAGGTATTGACCTTAATGGTGAGGCTACGGGTATAATATTTCCAGTAAATAAGGTTGGACCGGTAGAACTTGCTACAACTTCTTTTGGGCAAGGTGTAAGTGTAACGGCTATTCAACAAATAACAGCAGTTAGTGCAGCTATTAATGGTGGTAAGTTATACACGCCTTATGTTGTTAAAAGGATTTCTTCTGATACGGGGGAGATTATTAAGGAAAATAGTCCTAAATTTGTTAGAAGTGTTATTAGTGATAATACTAGTAAGACAGTGAGAATGGCTCTTGAAAGTGTAGTTGCTCTTGGTACAGGAAGAAATGCTTATATAGACTCCTATAGGGTAGGCGGTAAAACGGGAACCGCTCAAAAGGTTAAGGATGGCAGGTATATGGTTGGTAATTATATTGTATCTTTTATTGGTTTTTTGCCGGCTGATGACCCTGAGGTGGTGGTGTACATTGCTATCGATAATGCTAAGGGAGTTACGCAGTATGGGGGTACGGTAGCGGCACCGGTTGCTAAAAATGTTCTTAAAGATGCGGCCTTGATTTTAGGAGTTGAAAAGAGAGAAGATGGTCTTGAAAAGGTATATCAGTGGTATGATAAGAAGTATTATTCTATTCCTGATGTGGTTGGTATGAGTAGGGAAGAGGCTACAAAAACTCTTAAAGGTTTTAATATTGAGTATACGGGAAGTGGTAAAGTTGTTCGGAAAATGTCTCCAAGTGGTGGTAGTCATATTGCTATTGGGGAGAGTGTTAGACTATTTCTTAGTGATTAATATGTAAAGTGGTGTTATAAAGTGAAGTTCCTTGTGTAATTATTTGATTTTTATGATATAATGTGATTAGAAATGGGAGTGATTTTGTGTTAACACTTACGAAGTCTTTATTTGCATTAATGATTGGATTTCTATTAACAGTTCTTTTTGGACTTGTTATGATACCAGTTCTTAAAAAAATTAAAATTAGTCAAAGGATAAATGTTTATGTTGAGGCTCACGCTAGAAAAGCGGGGACACCAACAATGGGAGGACTTATATTTATAATTCCAACTCTTGTTACAACTATTATTTTATTGCTTCTTAATAAGATAAACTTTTCGGTAAACTTATTTATAATTTTATTTGTATTTGTCTCCTATGGTATGATTGGTTTTTTGGATGACTATATTAGTATAAAGAAAAATAGAAATAAGGGGCTTAGTCAGGGTCAGAAATTATTTTTACAATTTATAGTTGCTCTTATATTTTATATTTTATTTAGAGAGTTTACATCGGGAGATTCTGTTCTTGAAGTAAGTTTACTTCATATT
>CAVBMP010000218.1:0-2823 GCA_963596555.1 Bacteroides helcogenes | reverse complement strand
ATTAATTACCACCTACCTTAGCATTCCATCCATTTGTATCATCAAGCATATTTAAGAATGAACTTCCTTTACATTTGTAGTATGTCGCTCCGCTTGGATGTGATACTTTATCATCTCCACAATCAATTAATGTTTCATTTAAATAACCACCATTTGATTGCTCTTTTTTGTTATATTCTTTTATACTTTTAATAGTTTCTGTTGTCAATTTATAACTAACTTCTAAATGACTATCATTATAAATGTTATTTCCACTCTCTTCAGTTACATTAACTAAAGAACCAACATTAACGTTATCACTCTTTTCTACAGTTCCACGAAGATAAGGTACTTTAACTAAATCAGAATCATACCAATTGCTTCTATTTCCTCTTGCAACTGGGAACATATTTTTAAGATTTACATTTCTATATACTATACCAAGTCCTTTTTTACTATTATTAGTGTTCCATGCAACACAATTACTATCAACTGTACTATAACCATTACTTGTCATTGTAAAGCATTTATTAGAACATTGTGTTATATCAATTTTTTTGGCAGAATTAGTTATTGAACAATTATTTTTCTTTATTGTATTGTAAACATTATAATAACATTTGTATTCAAACTTTTCAAAAGTAACTTGAGAACTCTTTTTAGTAGGATACAAATCACTAAATTTATATTTTATATTATTATTTGATTCAGTATCTCTCTCAATACTTACAGGGTATGAATTCTCTGATAGTTTATGATAATTTTTATTGCCACTAACAGAATTAGTGTCTTTTACAATACCTGTAAAGTTTTCATAAGAATAACTCTTATTCATAAAATAATCAGTTTGATATTTAACTACCATTGTTGAATATATATTTTTATCCTGAACATATCCTTTTAATTTCAAAGAATTATATTTAGAATATTTGTGTTTATATAAATCATCTACTCTTGTATCATTACTGTTATTTTTAAAACTTTTTTGAATATTAGTTTTACATGCACTTTCTGTCGTTGTTTTCTCATACTCATAACAGTCATCTGTACACCATTTAACTGATTCTTTTTTCTTATTATTGCTTTGATTAACATCTTCAGCAAGTTTTACTTGTTTAGTTACTGAGCCAATACTTGGATTATATCCTTCACTATATTTTTCATCTTCATCATATGTTACTTCCATTTTTGTCTTAGAAGATGTATTATTACCATAACTTGTCACTTTGTCTCTTAAAGATGTTTGAGTAGATTTAGTTACACGATCATCATTTATTTTTGAAATATATGACTTTAATTCATCATTTGTATCTAATAAACAATACTCTTTATTAACCCTTAAATTATATATTTTCTTAGGATTATTATTATACCAATCTTGATGATTAGCCCATGTGTTTTCATCACTAGCTAATCTAGCTTGAAGAGATGCAACATTACTATTTGCACTACTACAACTTGCTCTTAGATTATTACATTTCTTTACTGAATCTTCATCATCAGGATCACTCTTACAAGCACTAGCAGACGCACATACGCTATCCCTAGCTTTCTTTGCAGCTTCAAGATCTTTTTTATCTTGCGGAATTATATGATCTCTATATTGATATGTATAATCATAATCATATTTAGCTTCATAATATTGATCTCTATAAGCATTTAACTTTTGATTATATTTTTTACCATCTAAAACAGTTGTACATTGTGTAAATCTAACAACAACAGCAGTTAGTTTTTTTCCTTCTGCTACCTGATCGTCAATTGCATTTTGCATTTTTAATGTTTTACCTAAATCCAATGTAAATTGCATACCAGCATTTACACTAACTGGAGATGGTACATAAAACTTAACTTCTTCTCTACAATATGATTTACATATACCTTCATTAGAAAAATTTGTATTTAATTCAGAATCTCTATTATAATTAAATGTTTCATTAGTATCGCAGTTATTTAAAATACATGCCATATCAGGATCGCTTATTGTTCTTTCCTCAAAACTATTTGCTCCTGAATTTGAACTATTGCTACATTCATCTTTAATGTCTGTTGTTCCTGAAGAACTTGATTTTATATCAGTTTTTTTATTCAAATCATTACATACATCACTTGATTCACATGACTGTTGACAGTTTACATCATTAATGTTAATAGGAAATTCGTGTGTTTTCTCATCACCTTCTAATGTACCTGATTTAGTATCAAAATCATTGCCATCAATATACGTTGCCATTACCTGTTCATCCTTTGAACCATTTGAACGAGAATATATTCTGAATCTAGCATATGCCTTTGATTCTTTATATTTAAATTCAACTTTTGGTTTAGTTGCTATCACTCCATAGGAATCAGTTCTTTCTGATAATTCACAAACTTTATAATTATGAATTACAAATGTATAAACATAAGAATCTTTTCCACTTGAACCTTTATTATCTATTTTAGTTATTCTATAACAAGTTTTTCCATCATGAATATCATTACCACTACAATAACCTATTGTTTTATCATAAGCATCTTTAACTGTAATAAGTGTAGTACATCCTTTTTCTTTTGTTGGATCACAATTAGTTTTAAAATATTTACTAACAGTTGTTCCTAGTGTTGCAGTAAATTTAACATTCCAAATTTGCTTTTTAGCAGCTTCCTCAGAAGCTTGTTCTTTTCCTTTATAATCAACTTTAATATTTGCTTTCTCAGTATTTCCAAATCTGCCATCTTGAATTGTTTTATTCCTATCTTTCACTAAATGATTGAACAAAGAATAAACTTGATTAACTCTTGTTACTAAAGAATCTGGTTCAGAACACTTTAGGTAATCACCACCATCCATACCTATATATC
>CAVBMP010000217.1:0-2915 GCA_963596555.1 Bacteroides helcogenes | reverse complement strand
AATAAACTTAATAAAAAGAGAAAAAAAGTTAAATTAAAGAATAATAATAATTTACTTAAATCTCATAAGCCTCTTAATAAAAAAAGAAAGGTTAAAAAGGTTGTAAAGAGGGATGAATATGTTTCTTTAAATCAGAGAAAAAAGAAAGATGATAAGAAGTTATTAGATATGATTGAAAAACGCTACGCATTTATTATTGTTATAACTATTTTGTTATTTTGCGGTATAGGTGCTAGATTATTTCAATTACAAGTGTTAGATAAGGAAATGTATCAAGAAAAATTAGTTGCTGCTACAGAGAAGACTGTGGAAAGTGGTACAGCTCCTAGAGGAAGAATATATGATAGAAATTATAAGTTACTTGTAGATAATGAGGCTGTTAAAACTATTTATTATAAAAAAGAGAGTAATGTTACTACTGAAAAAGAAGTTGAAATTGCTTATGAAGTTGGTAAGATGATTGATGTTGATTATAGTAAACTTAGTGATAAGATTTTAAAGAACTTTTGGTATATTAATCATAAAAAAGAGGGAAAAAGTAAGATTACAGATAAGGAATGGGAAGAATATAAACTTCGTAAATTAGATGATGATGATATAGAAGATATGATATTTGAAAGAATTACTGATGAAGATTTGGCTATATACGATGAAGATGATAAAGAGGCTAGTTACATTTATTATTTAATGAATAAAGGATATTCTTATGCTGAAAAGGTTATTAAAAATGTTAATGTTACTGATAGTGAATATGCTTTAATTAGTGAGAATATTGATACTTTATCAGGAGTTAATACTAAACTTGATTGGGATAGAGTATATTTATATGGAGATGTTTTTAAATCTATTTTAGGTAATGTTTCTAGTTCTACTCAGGGTATTCCTTCTGAACTTGCTGATTATTATTTGAAAAATGGATATAGTTTAGATGATAGAGTTGGTATTAGTTATTTGGAATATCAATATGAAAATTATTTAAAGGGTACTAAGGCTAAATATAGGGTTAAAAGTGATAATACTTATGAGCTTATTTCTGAAGGTGAAAGAGGAGATGATATTGTATTATCTATTGATATTGATATTCAAAAGTATTTAGAAGAAGTATTAAGTGAAGAAGTTCTTACTACTAAGAATGAACCTAATACTACTTATTATGATCATTCTTTTGCGGTTGTTAGTAGTCCTACTGATGGTTCTATTCTTGCTATGGCAGGAAAAAGAGTGGTTAAAGGTGATGATGGTGCTTATAAGGTTGTAGATTATACTCCTGGTATTGTAACTACTTCTGTTACTCCTGGTTCTATTGTTAAGGGAGCTTCTATGTTAGTAGGTTATAAATATGGTGCTATAGATATTGGAAGTTATGAAACTGATGAATGTATAAAGATAAAGGCAACTCCTTTGAAATGTTCTTGGAGAACTTTAGGATATATTAATGATATTAATGCTTTAGCATATTCATCAAATGTATATCAGTATAAGATTGCTATTAAAGTAGGAGGGGGAAATTATGTATATGATGGTCCACTTTCTATTAATGAAGATGCTTTTACTAAGTATAGGGATATGTATTCTTCGTTTGGTTTAGGTGTTAAAACTGGTATTGATTTACCTAATGAAAGTTTGGGATATTCTGGTAAATCTAAGATGTCAGGTCATTTGTTAGATTTTGCAATAGGTCAATATGATACTTATACTCCTATTCAAATATCACAGTATATTAATACTCTTGCTAATGGAGGGGTTAGATATCAACCATTTTTACTTAAGGAAGTATATAAGCCTAGTAAGGATAAAGAAGAAAAATTTGGTGAAAAAATTTATTCTAGTGAGGCTAAAGAATTAGGAAGAGTTGATGTTGATAGTAAGTATATTGATAGAGTACATGAAGGATTTAGAGCAGTTGTTAGTTATGGTTTAGGTTATGGATATATGGGAGATTACAATGATATAGGTGCTGGTAAAACTGGTACTAGTCAGAGTTTTATTGATACTGATTCAGATGGTAAAGTTGATACTGAAACTATATCTACTAGTTTTGTTGGATATGCTCCTTATGATAATCCAAAGATGAGTATTGTTGTTGTTAGTCCTGATGTTGCTACTGCTGATGCTACTGTAACTTCTGGTATTAATAGGAGAATATCTTCAAAAATTGTAAATAAATACTTTGAAATTTATAAATAATGTGTTATAATACATTAGACTTATGTTTTTAAGGAGGGAATATTATGGCTAAAAAGACTGAAAATAGAGAATTAGTAACTTTAACTTGTAGCGAATGTAAAAACGCTAATTACAGAGTTAGTAAAAATAAGAAGAATACTACTGATCGTTTAAATTTAAATAAGTATTGTTCTAAATGTCGTAAAACTACTTTACATAAAGAAAGCAAATAATTAGAAAGGGAGTGCAATAATGATTAATGTTAATGATTTTAAGAATGGTCTTACTATTGAATATGATGGTAATTTATATCAAGTTTTATCTTCAGAACATGTAAAACCTGGTAAAGGTGCTGCTATAGTAAAGGCTAAACTTAAGAATTTGAGAACTGGTTCTATTGCAGAATATTCATTTAATGCTGGTACTAAGGTTCCTACAGCACATGTTAGTAAATCTAAGATGCAATACTTATATTCTACTGGTGATGTTTATAGTTTTATGAATATGGATACTTATGAACAAGTTGAAGTAAATAAGAGTCAAATAGAGGATCAAGTTAAGTTCTTAAAAGAAGGGTTAGAAGTATTACTTTCATTCTATGAAAATGAATTAATTGGTATAGAACTTCCTGAAAAAGTTGATTATAAGATTATTGCTACTGAACCTGCTGTTAAAGGGAATACAACTACTGGTGCTACTAAAGATGCTACTATTGAAACAGGCATGTTAGTAAAAGTTCCATTATTTAT
>CAVBMP010000216.1:0-3006 GCA_963596555.1 Bacteroides helcogenes | reverse complement strand
TTAACTTCTTCTCTTTCAATATTTTGTCTAACTTCAGCATTTAGTAAGAAATTTGATATTTCTGCTGAAATATTAGCCATCATATTATCAAATAAATCAAAACCTTCTAATGCATAAACTTGAAGTGGATTACTTTGCGCATAACCACGAAGACCAACACCTTCTTTTAATGCTTCCATCGCATCTAATTGATCCATCCAATTCTTATCTATACATCTAAGTGATATTGATTTTTCAAAATCATCTTGAATATCCTTAGGTACATCTTCAAGTTTTTTACTATAGTCATCCACTACTATTTCATATATAAAATCTATTAATTCATTAACATCTTTAATGAAATCTTCTTTTTTAAGTTTTCTTTTCTTTAAATATCTAGCATTAAATAATTCAATTAAATTATCTATATCATTACTAGTTAATTCACCATCAGTCAAGTGACTATGTACTTGATTAGAAACAAACTCTTTAAATGTATCTAAAACTCTATCTCTGATACTCTCATTATCAAGTATTTCATTTCTTCTTTCATAAATAATTTCCCTTTGCTTACTAATAACATTATCAAAATCTAATAATCCTTTTCTTCTATCAAAGTTAAATCCTTCTACTTTCTTTTGAGCAGATTCAATATTTTTAGAAATCATTTTATTTGAAATAGCTTGATCATCTTTAATACCTAATGATTCCATAACTGTTTTCATCTTTTCAGAACCAAACTTAATCATTAAGTCATCTTCCATTGATACAAAGAATCTTGTAGTACCCGGATCGCCCTGACGTCCAGCACGTCCTCTTAATTGGTTATCAATTCTTCTTGAATCATGTCTTTCTGTACCAAGTACAAATAAACCACCTAATTCACGTACACCTTCACCAAGTTTAATATCAGTACCACGTCCTGCCATGTTTGTTGCTATAGTAACAGCATTCTTTTTACCAGCATTCTCTATAATATGTGCTTCTCTTTCGTGATTCTTAGCATTTAATAATTCATGTTTAACACCTGCTTTAGTTAATAATTGACTAACAAGTTCACTTGTTTCTACAGATGCAACACCAACAAGAACAGGTCTTCCAGTTTTATGTATTTCTTTAACAGTGTTAACAACTGCACTAAATTTACCCTTAAGTGATGAATATATTAAATCAACTTGATCATCACGAATAACTGGTTTATTTGTTGGAATACATACTACATTTGTATTATAAATATTTTGGAACTCTTCTTCCTCAGTTTTAGCAGTACCAGTCATACCACTTAATTTATTATACATTCTAAATAAATTTTGGAATGTTATTGTTGCTAAAGTCTTAGTTTCTTCGTTAATAGTCACGCCTTCTTTAGCTTCTAATGCTTGGTGTAAACCTTCACTAAATTGTCTACCATGCATTAATCTTCCTGTAAATGTATCAACAATAATTACTTTATCATTTTCAATTACATAATCAACATCTTTTTTAAATGCATAATTAGCAGTTAATGCCTTATCTAAATTATGTACCATAACACTATTACTAATGTCATATAAATTATCTAAATGTAACATTTTTTCACAATTTTTAACGCCCTCTTCAGTTAGTGTTACTTTTTTAGTTTTTTCATCAACTACATAATCATCTATTTTAAGACTTTTAGCAACTCTATCTGCTTCTTTATATATATTAGCTGACTTAGCAGAACCACCTGATATTATTAATGGTGTTCTAGCTTCATCTATTAATATTGAGTCAACTTCATCGATAATAGCAAAATTTAATCCTCTTTGAGTTCTATTTTCTTTATGAACAACCATATTATCTCTTAAGTAATCAAACCCAAGTTCATTATTTGTTGTATATGTTATATCAGCTTCATATGCTTCTTTTTTCTCTTTAGGTGATTTATCTCTTGTATTAATACCAACACTAACTCCTAATAAATCATAAATAGGTCCCATCCATTGTGCATTACGTGTTGATAAGTATTCATTTGTTGTAATTACATGTACACCTTTACCACTTAATGCATTTAAATAAGCAGGTAATACTGTTGTTAATGTTTTACCTTCACCAGTCTTCATTTCAGCAATATTTCCTCTATGAATAGCAAGTCCACCTATTAATTGTACTCTAAATGGTTTTTCACCTATTGCTCTAAAACACGCTTCACGAGCTAATGCAAATGCTTCAACAGCTATATCATCAAGATCTTCTCCATCCTCAATTCTTTTTTTAAATTCCTCTGTTTTAGCCTTAAATTCAATGTCTTTTAGTCCCTGCATTTTTTCATCTAAAGCTTCTATTTCATCAACAATTTTATCTATCCTTTTTAATTCTTTTGTTTCATAATCAAATAAGTTTTTTAATATTCCCATGTTAACATCATCTCCACATGTTTAATTATAGCAAATAAAAAAAGAAAAGTGAATTATTTTCACCTTTCTATCACTTAATTAGCCTCAATTATTCCATAATCAGAATCGCTTCTTTTATAAACAACATTTATTTTATTTGTATCTACATTTTTAAATACAAAGAATGAATGTCCAAGAAGTTCCATTTGAGTAATTGCTTCTTCCTCATCAATTGGTTTTAAGAATACTTCTTTACGTCTAACAATTTTTTGATCTTCTTCTTCAAATAAATCTTCTATTTCAGGTATATATTCTTCTTTAACTCTTTTAGTATTTAATTTTCCTCTATATTTTTTAAATTGTCTTTCTAATTTATCTATAACCAAATCTATAGCAGAATATAAATCAGCATTTACTACCTCTGCTCTTATATTATATTTTCCACTCCATATAGTAATCTCAACTTTTTGATCATGTCCTTTTGCAGAAACTATTGCTTTTGCTTCCACCTCTTCATTATCATCAAGATACTTTTCTAATTTTGAAACCTTACTTTTAATGTAATCACTTATAGCTTCTGTAACATCAATTTTGTTACCTCTAATGTTATATTTCATAATCATTCCTCCTATATATAGGATATCATAAAGTCAACACTAATTCTATAAAT
>CAVBMP010000215.1:0-3067 GCA_963596555.1 Bacteroides helcogenes | reverse complement strand
ATAATACATCTATTCCTATTGGCAAACCAATTTCTAATTCAACAGCTTACATCGTGTCTAACATTGGCTTACTTTGTCCAATTGGTGTTCCTGGAGAACTTTGGGTTGGTGGAGATGGTGTTTCAAAAGGGTATTTAAATAATCCTGAATTAACGAAGGAAAAATTTATAGATAATCCATTTGAAAAAGGAACTATCTATAAAACTGGAGACTTAGTTAAATGGCTTCCAGATGGCAATATTGAATTTATTGGAAGAATCGATAATCAAGTTAAAGTTAGAGGTTTCAGAGTAGAACTTTCTGAAATTGATGCTAATATTTTAAAATATCCCAATATTAAACAGTCAATTACTATTATTCAGAAAGTACATAATTCTAAAATTATTTGTTCTTATATTGTTACAGATGGCTTAGTAGATATACACAAACTAAAGAACTATTTGTCTGGCACTTTAGCAAGTTATATGATTCCTTCTCACATAATTGCTTTAAATAAATTACCTCTAAATATTAATGGAAAGGTAGATAGAAAACAACTTCCATTGCCAGAAATAAGTGAATGTAAAGAAAAAATTATTAATTCAAGAAATAATACAGATAAAATAATAATATCTTGCTTAAAAAATATTTTAGACTTATCAAATATTAGCATTACTGATTCCTTCTTTGACATAGGTGGAGATTCACTATCTGCAATTGCTTTATGTAGCAAATTAACTAATATCTTAGGACAAAATATAACTGTTCAAGATATATTTAACAATCCTATTATTATGGATTTATCTGATTATATTGTTAATTTAAAAAACTCTAATATAAAAGTTATACCAAAACATAATAAAATGGATTTTTATCCACTATCTGCCGTTCAAGCAGGTATCTATTATGCGTCAAGCTTAGACAGTAATTCAACTTTATACAATACTGCTGGTGGAATAATTGTTGATAAAGAATTGGATTTTGAAAAACTTGAAACTTGTTTAAATACTTTAATAAAAAGGCACGAAGTATTAAGGTCACACTTTGAACTTAAAAATGATACTGTCGTTCAAGTCATTGAAGATAATATAGATTTTAAACTAGATATTGAAGCATATTCTACTGATAATTTAGATAAACTATATAAAAATTTTATTAAGCCTTTTGATTTATCAAAAGCGCCATTGTTCAGATGCAAAGTTGTTAATCTTAATACTAAAAGTTTTATTTTATTTGATATGCACCATATAATTAGTGATGGTGTATCATTAAGAATATTTATCGAAGAGTTATGTTCTTTATATAATGAAGAAACATTACCTGTAAAAAACATTGATTATACCGATTTTTGTTTATGGGAAAAAGCACAATTTAATACAGATGAATTTAAAACAAAAAAGGACTTCTGGATAAATAAATTTAAAGATGAAGTACCTTTATTAAATATGCCAACTACATTTTCAAGACCTTCTATGCAAAGTTTTGAAGGAAGAGATTTTAGATTAACATTACCGAAAGAAATATTTGATAAAATAAATATTGTTGCAAAGTCTTTAAATATAACACCATATATGCTAATGTTATCATGCTACTATGTATTGTTATATAAATATACTTCTCAAAATGATATTGTTATTGGTAGTCCTATTGTTGGAAGAGAACTTCCTGAACTTGCAGATGTGTTAGGTATGTTTGTTAATACATTAGCCCTAAGGAATACTGTAGATAGTTCACTATCTTTTGAAGATTTTAGTAGGGACATTAAAGAAAACTGTTTGGAATATTTTAAAAACCAAAGTTATCCATTTGATATGCTAGTTAGGGATTTAAAAATTAAAAGAGATACAAGTAGAAACCCTCTATTTGATACAGTTTTTGTTTATCAAAATGATGGTTATCCTCAATTTAATATAAATGGTGTTAATTCTAAATATTATACCCCAAAAATAACAACCTCTAAGTTTGATTTAACATTAGAAGTCATTCCAAATAATGGAGAATATACATTACGTTTTGAGTATTGTACAAAACTATTTGATGAAAAATTTATAAAAAGGTTTTCATCTCATTACGTTAATATCTTATATTCTGTTTTAAATGACTCTAAAGTAAAAATTGCTAATATTAATATGCTATCTTCAGATGAAAGAGAAAAAATATTATACAAATTCAATGATATTGAAGAGCCAACAAATAATGATACTTTTATAATTTTATTTGAAAACCAAGTAAAAAAACATCCAGATAATATAGCTTTAATATGTGATAACAAATCATTAACATATTCAGAATTAAATAAAAAGGCTAACAGTTTGGCACATTTCTTGATAGAGCACAACGTAAAACAAAATGACATTATAGCAGTTATGACTGATAGATCATTAGAGACAATTGTATGTATGTTAGCAATTTCAAAAGCTGGTGCTGCATTTGTTAATATGGATCCAACATATCCAATAGAGAGAACTACATATTATTTAAATGACTGCAAAGCAAAATGTGTATTAAAGCAAAAGCATTTAAATTTGCCGGTTAAAAATTTTAAAGAGATATATGAAATCGACTTAACTAATAAAGATATTTATGATAAAAATACAAACAATCCTAACTTAAATATTAATTTGGACAGTCTTTCTTATATAATCTATACATCGGGTTCAACCGGTGTTCCTAAAGGCGTAGTATTAAATCAACTTGGATTAGCCAATATGTGCAAAGCTATGACTTTAGTTTTAGACTATTTAAAAGATGGTCCAAATCATGCAATACTGTCAGTAACTTCAACTCCTTTTGACATATTTGTATATGAAATTACTGTATCTTTATCACATGGTATGCGAGTTGTACTAGCAAATAATTCAGAACATAGAGATCCAAAACTGGTAGATATGCTAATAAGAAAGTATAATGTGGATGTTATGACTGTAACTCCAAGCTTAATGAAAATTAATTATGATAATAGAGAACCAAACTCTGCACTAGCAAATGTTAAAAACATGGTATTTGGTGGAGAACCTCTATCAGAGAAGTTTGTTCATGATTTAAAAGCTTTAGCTTCAGATATAACAATATATAATATATATGGTCC
>CAVBMP010000214.1:0-3109 GCA_963596555.1 Bacteroides helcogenes | reverse complement strand
AACTAATACATTTGAAAGAAAAATTGAACTTAAAACACCGGAATCTATAAAAAAATTAGTTGAGATTATGAAATCAGAAGCACCAGTTAAGCCTCTTTCTACACATCCTTTTTCAGAAGCAGAAAGAGATAGGAGTGAAAAATTTTTAAAGCAATACTTATCCCGTTAGGAATGCTAATAAATGAGATGAAAGAAGGCAAGGAACTATCAGAACTCTTGTCTTCTTTTTCTTGTGAGAAAGACGAAGATATAGAATATTTTCTTCATAAAAGAGCTATAGAATTTGAAAAGCTTTCTTAAGCACGTACATATTTAGTCTTTGATCAAGAACAACTTGAAAACAAAAATAAGCATTTAATAATATATGGCTATATATCGATTGCATTGAAAATACTATCAGTACCACAAGATATATCAAATCGTATGAGAAAGGAATTAGATGGATTCAGTGCAAAGATACATGGAGAATTGATTGGTGATTTTCCATGCTATTTGATTGGACAATTATCAAAAAATTTAAATGTTAAATCAGGAGGAATAACTGGAAAACAATTAATTGATTTTGCGAGTGATATCATTGCGACATCGGTAGAAGCTGTTGGTGGAAGATATATGATGGTTGAATGTCGAGACGAAGAGAAATTGATTAAATTGTACCAGGATAATTATTTCAATGAAATTGCTAGAATCCCTGATGAAAACCAACCAATGGTGCAAATGATTCGAAAAATTTGTTAATAGATGCAATGAAGTTAAAATATTTATATGCAAATTAATGCAGATATAATGAATAAAGTTGCATATGAAACATAACGAGTAGCTACAATTTAATGCAAAGCAAATGAACGCTTAATCAAAATAAACAAATTAACTAATCAAGACTGGTATGAAAATATCAGTCTTTTTTATGCAACAAAAAAAGTTAATACCAGCAGTATTAACTTAATATTTTTCGTTTAGTATAGTCATCTATGAACGTTTTTTATTTAAATATACAAGTTTATTTTAACACTTATAGAAAGGTATTTTGTCTATTTTTGTTTATTTCATCATTTATAATTCGGATCTTTAACACTTGTAAATCAATAAATCTTCTAAAAGTAGCGTAAATGCTACTTTTTTTGTGTCAAGTATATGAAAATAAATGTTGTATGGATGTTGTACGGTGTTGTATTATATGGTATAATTTTAGTAAGGAAGGTATTCTTATGAAACTAAATTATGACCGTAAATCTAAAGATCCTACATATTTTATTCAAGTTGGAATTAGAAATGGTAAAAAGGTTACTACTAAAAATATAGAACGTATTGGTAAACATTCTGAATTAGCTAAAAAATATAAAGACCCTTTAGCTTATGCCAAAAGTAGAGTTGAAGAATACAATAAAAAGTTTAAAGAAGAAAAGGTTGAATATAGTATTACTGTTAACTTCAATGAAAAGATTGTTAATAAAGGTGATATATATTCTAAATCCTTATGTAAGAATATTGGTTATTTATATTTAAATCAAATATATTTAGATTTAAATATAAAAGAATTCTTTGAAGAAATATGTAAAGATAAAAAGATTACCTATAATCCTGATTTAATCAATATGAGCTTATCTATAATGCGTATATTAGATCCTGGAAGTAAATTATATTCTCATTCTAAGTTATCTAATCTATATGGCGATATTAATTATCCATATCAAGCTATTCCTAAATACATGGATATTCTTGAAGATAATTATGATAAGTATTTATCATACCTATTTAATCAAAGTAATAACATCATTAAAAGAAATACTGATGTATGTTACTTTGATTGTTCTAACTTCTACTTTGAAAAAAGTTTTGAAGATGAAGATATATATGATGATGTAACAGGAGAAGTTGTTAAAGGTTTATTAAAGTATGGCGTATCTAAAGAACATAGACCTAACCCTATTGTTCAAATGGGATTATTTATGGATGGTGATGGTATACCACTTAGTATGTGTATTAACCCAGGTAATGATAATGAATCTTTGTGTGCTGTACCTGCTGAAAAGAAATTATTAGAGATGTTTGAAAACAAAGATATCATCTATTGTTCTGATGCAGGATTAGGTTATGAAAACTCTCGTGTCTTTAATGATTTTGGTGGTAGAAAATTTGTTGTAACTCAATCTATAAAAAAACTAAGTGACACTATTAAACAAGCCGTATTTAATGACTTTGATTATAAGTTCTCTAAAACCCATGAAAAGACAAAATTAAAATTCATGCAAGAGTTTGATAGACAAGATCCTGATAATCTAGATTACTATAACGGATATATTTATAAATCAGTAGAAGTAGATAAATTAGTTGATATAGGTTTATCAGAATCTAAGTTATTAAAAAGCGGTAAAACTAAATCAGTTAAATCTAAAGGAACCTTAAAACAAAGAATCATCATTACCTATAGTCGTAAGATGGCTGAGTATCAAAGAAAAGTTAGAAATGGACAAATAGAAAGAGCTAAAAACCTATTAAATAACATTAGTCCTGAATCATATAAAAAAGGTCCTAATGATGTCACAAGATTTATTAAATCTAAAAAAACTACATCTAAAACAGATTATTACTTAGATGAAGATAAAATTTCTAATGAAGAAAAATATGATGGTTTCTATGCGATAGCCACTAATATCTTTGATATGCCAGAAGAAAAGATTATCGATATTCAATCTCAAAGATATATGATTGAAGATTGCTTTAGATTATTAAAAACAAACTTTGATTCTAGGCCTGTATTTCATCATCTAAAGCAAAGAATAAAAGCTCATTTTCTAATATGTTATACAGGACTATTAATATATAGATTGCTTGAAGTAAAACTAGAAAGAAATAATACTCACTTTACACCAGATCAAATTATTGAAACACTTAAGAATATGAGTGTAACAGAATGTGAAGGCATGTATTATAAATCATGTTATACAGGTTCTAATGTATTAGACGCTTTAGAACAGTTATATAACTTAGGACTTAATAAAAAATACTATCTTCCTAAAACATTAAACAAAAATTTAAAAAATTATAAATAATAATATTTCCGTACAACATTTATTCAAACATAAAAACCAAGAATAACATTGAAAAT
>CAVBMP010000213.1:0-3129 GCA_963596555.1 Bacteroides helcogenes | reverse complement strand
AAATTATACTGAATACTCTTTTCATACTCTTCACCTACTATAAAAATTATATCACACTACTTTTTCTTTTCAAGAAAAAAAGAAATGTATTTTATTTATTTTTACATTTCTTTATTAATTATTATTTACATATTTTATTATACATTGTGCTATTCTTTGATTTAATACTTGGACAAATTTTTTCTTGAGCCGCACTATTGATAACCCATCCATAATTACAATTAGCTTCGTTACACCATACAGGGAATGTTACATAATAATATGTTGTACCATTATAAGTTTCAGATTTATAGTTATTATGTTTTAAATAAGCATCTCCATTTAATGTATAGAAAGCACTTTTTGGAACGTATGCGTTTACACGAACAGAATTACTAGTTACCCAATTAAGTTCTTTTACACAAACAGATTTATTACTGTTTATTATTCCAAAATATTCACTACCATTATATTCTGAACATAAAGAAGTTCTTGATTCCTCTGTTCCAGTACAACTTGATCCTGCAATCCATGAATAAATTGTTCCTGAAGTTACTACACTAGTAGCACAATCATATTTGCTTGCGAATGGTTGTGTTATAACATTTATATTCATTATTACAGTACTACTTTTGCCTTGATTGTTTGTTGCGATTACTCTAAATTTTCTCTTACCAGTAGAAGATATTGTTCTTTTACCTGTATATGTATTTCCAGATTGTGTTAAAGATACTGTTTCTTTATTAGTAACATCAGTATAAGTAGTTTGTCCAGAAGCATTATACTCAAATGTTACACTTGAAACTTTATTTGTATCTGTTGCTTCAATATCCAAAGTAAGAGGCGCATAATAACTACCGGTAAATGTACAACTACCATTATTTTTAGTATATGTATCAGTACAACTATCAGAATAATCGCTTGCAGTTGTAAAAGTTACTGTTAAACTTGGTGCTGATATTTCTTTACATACACCATACAAATTAATAGATGTCACACCATCAGCATTTGGTGCAAAAGTTGCACCTGAAGCGTATGTTATTGTAGTTGCTGTAGAAGATGATGACCAACCACAATTATAACCACTTTTAGTTATTTTTGGTAGTGTTATGTTCTTTTGAGTCCAATTAGCTGTTAAAGTAACAGTTGCATTATTGGTTGCAGTTAAGTTTTTATAATATGTTGATGTTGACTTTGTACTACCGCTTGACCATTGAGTATTAATTGAAGTGCTACTTGTTCCCCTTCTTGCAGTTGTTGTATTTAAGTTAGTTGCAGTCCATCCAGCAAAAGTCTGACTTGCACTTGCAGTTGATGAACCTATAGTAGCGTTGGTAGCAGTTGTACCTTTACTTAGATTTACAGTTATTGTCTTAGTAGGATTTGATATATTCACACCACTTTCATAAGTAGCAGATGTTGGATGTGAACTACCATGTGTTCCGTTTTTTAAACTGTAACTTATATTATATTTTATATAACTACAATGAGCATAAAGCGTCGTATATGAAGTTGATACTGTAGTTGAATTAGTTATTTGAGTACCACCACTACTCGCTGTATACCATCCGTCAAATTTCTTACCTGTCGTTACTGCGAATGTTGGAAGACCGTCGTCGTCATCTGCATTGGCATATGTTCCACTTTTTGGAACTGACATATATGTTTTAGATGCTGTACCGCAACTATTGGAATTTATTGTGACAGTAAAGTTATTGCTAGTCCAATGAGCATACAACGTTGTATTAGAAGTTGGTGAATAAGAAGAACCTGAAGTTCCTACATATGTACCACCACTACTTGATGTATACCAACCATCGAATGTATAACCAGTTCTACTAGCACTCGGTAATGTCATTGCATAAGTATCATAAACTGCTCTAACAGTTGAATTACCATCACCAAATGTAAATGTTGTACCAGAAATACTTCCTTCGCCTGATAAATTCCACTTATTAAAACTTTTTCTTTGAGTTATTGATGAAGTAGAACTACTACCTCCATTACCGTTAAATGTGACCTTATAACCGCTTGGAGCACTAGGAGTTGATAATGACACTGTTCCACCTGGAAAACCTGTTACTGTAGTCGAACCATTATAAGTTCCTCCGTTTGGATCAATAGTTAATGTATAAGTGTTTGATGTCCATTGTGCATAAAGTGTTGTCGCTGCTGTTGGAGTATATGAACTTCCTGCACCACCAATTCTAGTTCCACCACTACTCGCTGTATACCATCCACCAAATGAGTATCCTGATTTTGTAGCTGTTGGTAAAGTAATTGAGTTATTTTTATAATTTGCTTTTAAACTTCCGTTTCCTTCACCGTAAGTAAATGTAGTTCCAGAAATACTACCTGCTCCTGAATTGGTCCAACTTGTAAATGATTTTGTTGAAGTAATACTGCTTACTGAATTTCCTCCATTTGTGTTAAATGAAACAGTATAACCAGTAGGAGGCGTTGGATTAGCAATATCAATTGTTGAACCAATTTTACCAGTATAATCTGTTTGACCATTAATTGTTGGTTTTGGATCTGCAAGAGGATTTATTCTAGTTGTGCTTGCTGATCCATTCCATGTTCCTCCGTTTGGATTAACATCTAATATATATGCATAATATGTATAACACGCTTTTAATGTAATATTCTTTGTAGGTGTATAAGAGTCTCCACTGTTACCAATCAAAGTACCACTACATCCAGTATCATACCATCCTTTAAATTTATATCCTGCTTTTGATGTTGATGGTAATGTTATACTACCATTTTGATAATTAGCTTTCAAAGTTCCATTTCCAGCTCCATATGTATATGTATTACCGCTTATTGAACCAGAACCTGTTAAACTCCAACTTGAGAATGTTCTTTTAGAAGTAATATCAGAAACACTACTTCCGCCAACTGAATCAAATGAAACCGTATATCCAATAGGAGTTGGATCACTTATCGTTGTAGTTGAACCATATTTACCAGTTTTTGTTGAATTACTAGTTGTATTATTCCATGATCCTCTATTTGGATTAATTGTTAAAGTATAAGTTGCCTCTGTCCACTGAGCATAAAGTGTTATATTAGAAGTTGGTGTATATGAACTACCTCCATTACCTACTTTTGTTCCACCACTACTTGCTGTATACCATCCACTTAATG
>CAVBMP010000212.1:0-3132 GCA_963596555.1 Bacteroides helcogenes | reverse complement strand
AAATAAAATTATATATGATAGTATTGACACAATTGCCAGAAAATAATATAATTTAACAAAATAAGTTTGGTTTAAGGAATTGACTGATTAAATCAAGACATAGTGAGACTTGATTTATAGATGTACACTATTATTTCTAAATGGAAGCTTGTATTATATAAAATAAGGGAGAAGTGGTGTTCTCTTTTTTATATTATTAAATATTTTTCGAATATTGTAAAAAATGAAAGGAAGAAAACTATTTGTTATTAGATGATATTTTAGAGAAAAAAATACAAAATAAAATCTATCTTCTTCATATACTATTTAATGTGAAGTTGGTTAGTTTAGAAGAATTGGAATCTTATCTTAATTTAAAGGATTTTCAAGTTAAAGAAATGATAGGTGAAATAAATATTGACTTAAGGAACTGTGATTCAAAAATAAAAGTAACTCGAAAAACAGTTTATCTAGAAAATATAGCAGGGGTTGAAGAAAGTAAGTTAGCTCATGCAATTTATAGCACTTCCTATGTTCTAGATTATTTTGATTTTATAATTAACAATGATTCAGAAAAAATTTTTTCTGAATTTATTGATAAATATTATCTTTCACATGCAACTGCATATAGAATAAGAAAAAAAGTAAAAGATTATTTACTATATGAAGGTTTAAATATAAAGGGTAATATGGTTGATGGTAAAGAATATAAAATTAGATATTTAATAGCTTTACTTCATTATAAATTTGGTGTGAAGTATAAAAAAATAACAAATGAAGACATAGAAACAGCTAGATTCTTTATTCTTGCTGAAAATGACATGATTGATAATTTTTTAGATATAACAAATAAGGAATATCAATTTTTTGAAATACTTGTAGTTTTGACTTGGGTCAGATTTCCAATTAACTTAGATATAAGCGAATGGAGTGATTTTGAAAAGTTAAAAAAATTACCTATTTATAATCTTTTACTTAATAGGGGTAAAAAATATCTTGAGAATAGAGTTAATCTATCATTTTCATCAGAAGATTATGATTATTTGTATTTAACTTATCTTTCTACTGATAATTCGTTATTTGTAGAGTCATGGAATCAGAATGATATGGATAAAGTATATGAAATTGTATTGAAAAATGAAAAAGTTACTAATTTGAGGGAAATAATTGTAGAAAATTTTCAACTTGGTGAACACATTGTTTCTTCCCCAATATTTCTTGTTTCGATATTATATCTATATAAACGCTTTATTCTTAACTTACAAACGTTTATTCCAATTAATAGATTTCTTTTACCTGATAGGCAAGGAAAATTTAGAACAGAATTAGAAAATAAAATAAGTAAGTTTGGAAAAAAATGGGCGGTAAGTAACAATATTTCATTTTCAATTGAAAAAAGTACTATATTATATTTTACATATCAAATTGAGACCTTGTATACAAGTAGGTTATCTCCAATTGATTTGATAATTGTTACTGATTCAATTATAGATTATGAAATTTTGAAAACAAAAATTATTTCGGAGTACGGCATTGAAAATGTAAATCCTATTATATTTTTAATAACAAGAAGATCAATAAAAGAATTAACTTTAATTGATAACTCTATAGTGGTGTTTGAACCAAAATTTTATAGCTTGGTAAACAGTTTTTCCAAAAAAAATATCCATTTAGTAGAACTCTCTATCGAATTTTTCAATGTGAATATAAACAAGTTAAAGTCTATAATAAATTCTTATCAGGAGGAGAGACTTTTGAATTTTCTTGAATAAATCTTTAAATATAGTATGTTGATTATATTAGACTAGAGTATAAGGGTTTTACTGTAATATAACTAAAATTATTATCAATTTTACATTTTTTTGATAATAAAAATTGATAGACAGCGAAAAAGCCCAGATTATAATGTTTTTAGAGGAATTTTATTAATTTTAAAATAAAATATCATATAAACTATTGATAATTGTTAGATTAATTTGTAAAATTTATTGAAAAGAATGGAGGTGAGAAATTACTTGAATACTGGTTTGTAATATCACAAAGTTATCAATTTAAAGTTAAAAATATTATTGAAAAGTATTAGGAAGGGAAATATAATGAAAAGTATTTCACACAAATGTTTAAAATTATTTTGTGCATTTTTGTTAGTAATAACTAGTTTATTTTCGAATACTAATCGGATATTTGCAGATGAAGTTGACAATGGCCTTGCGATTAATGCTGTAGGTAATTTTTTAAATAGACCTACTAACACAGCAATGTTTACTTATAATGCAGGAACCAAAATAAACACAATTGAAAGTGGACAATTTGCGTTTTGTGCAGATGCAGATGTGCTAACAAATTTAGATGCTAACGGTCATATAAATGATAATGTTTATCAATATCAGAAGTACAGTGAAGATTCGGATATTGCGCGCTCAGTGTATACAAAGGAACAAATCGATAATGTTCGAAATGTTATGGCATATGCGTATGATAATATTTATGAGAAGGGCAGCGCTCAAAATTTTGCTGAAATAGAACAAAATATAGATACAAAATTAAAAATTGAAGCAGTATCTTGGGCAGTATGGTTTAAGTTAGGTCAAAGAAGTTTAGATGTTGTAAATAGAGACATTGCAAATAATGCTAGAAATTATTTCGATGAAGTAATTAATTATGTTCCAGAAAATCTGAGCTCATATAAACTAAGCTTCTTGATTGGAACTGATAAATTAGGTCAAGTTAACCCTAATAGTTCTCAATCATTAGTAAGTGTAGAAAAAACTTCAGAACCTGTAAAAGCGCAAGAAATAGAAATCAGTAAGGTTGACTTAGGAGGTAAGGAATTACCAGGCGCAACAATTGAAGTTAGAAAAGAAGATGGTTCAGTAGTTGAAAAATGGGTATCTAGTGAAGTAGCGAAAGTATTGCACTTACTTCCAGGTACATATACCTTCCATGAAGAACATGCACCAAAAGGATATATGACCGTCACAGATATTGTTTTCACAGTAAAAGAAGATGGTAATCTTGAAGTTACTCAAAAAGGTGACAATGATCAAGTGAGTGTAGAAGCTAATAAAATGATTGTTACTGATCAAAAAGAACCTGTGAAAGCGCAAGAAATAGAAATCAGTAAGGTTGACTTAGGAGGTAAGGAATTACCAG
>CAVBMP010000211.1:0-3152 GCA_963596555.1 Bacteroides helcogenes | reverse complement strand
TATGTAAACTATTTAATGCTTTTTCTAGTTCTTCATCAGAACATTCATCATACTTAAGTGCCTTTAAAAACTTAGTGAATTTACTATTAATATAATCAGAATCTATTTTACCATCATCAATTTCTATCAAACTACCATCTATATCATATGGGATCTCATTTTCGTTACCACCTTCATGATTTTTACTAATATCAATATATCTTTGCTTTAATGCCTCAAGTGCTGCTTGAGTAATAGGACTTTTCATTGAAATTATTGTTTCATAATTTTCTTCAGACAAATCATTATGTTCTTCATTACTCAAATCAGAATCTAACATTTTATCAACTTTAGATATATTATCATCAGTCAATTCCTCATTAGGAATATATCCTTGTATTTTCGCTGCACATAAATATTTATTAAATTCATTATATAATTTAACAAACTTTCTCTTAGATTCATTGTTATTAGGTAATGAAGTAAAATCATTTATACCCTCCGATTCAAATAAATCCTCTAGTTGTGAATATATAAAATTCATTTTACCTATATTTTCATCTAATTTTGGAACATATAATTGGAATGGTTTATCTCCAGAATATAATTTAATTGCTCTTTCTATATTCTTTTCCATTGTATATGGTTTTCTATAATATTTGATAATTCCAAAAGGTTTAGTATTTTTATTATAAATTCTATTTGTTCTAGAAATTGCTTGAATTACACCTTCATATTTTATAACTTTATCCATATATAAAACATTTAACCATTTTGAATCAAATCCAGTAAGCATTTGATCAACTACTATTAATAATCCTAATTTATCTTTTTCTAATATATTGGTATATGGCTTTTTATGTGCAAGTCTATTACTAATATCTTTCTTTAAAGTACCTGCTGTAGATAACGAGAAATTATGATCATACATTTTATTGTAATCATCAATGATTTCAACTAATCCATCTTCTTTAAAAATCGCACCATCATTATTATCAATATTAGGATCAACTAAAATAGTAAATTTAAACAATTCTTGAGCATTTTTATTTTTTAGTAATCTATAATACTCAATAGCTTCAGGTATACTGCTTGTTGCTAATATACCACTAAATTCATTATCGTGACTAATAACTTTCCAATTTTCAAGAATACTTTCAACAACTTTTGCACGATGAACTGGGTTATTATATTGAGATTTTGGAATATAATCTTCTATTCCTTTTTCATATTCTCCATTATCATTAAATTCTCCAGCCATTGGAATTTCATTCATAAATTTATAATATAATTCACTTTTGGTTGAATCAGATAATGCTTCATCTTCTGTCTTAGCTTTACATTTTTCTAATGCTACTGCTCTTCTTATATCATTATCTTTAAATGTTAAAACCTTTTTTATATCAAATGCTAATACATTACCATCTCTAATACCATCAGCAATTACATACCTATGCAATTCATTACCAAATATATCAGAGGTAACACTCATTTTCTTTTTATTTTCATCAAATACTGGTGTTCCTGTAAAGCCAAAGAATACAGCTCTTGGGAATGTTTCTTTTATAGTAGACATCATAGTTCCAAAAGTATCTCTATGACACTCATCTACAATAAATACAATTCTTTTTTTATTAATTAATTCAATATCATGAGTATATATTCCTAGTACATTTTTTATTAAGCTCATTTTTTGAATAGATGTGACAATCAAAACATTATGGTCATCTTTCATTTGCGTTATTAAATCTTTAGTATCTACTGTTCCAGATACATCATCTTTATTATCTGCAAAATTTTGATATTCATCTAAACTCTGAGTCCCTAATTCAATTCTATCCATTAAAAATATAACTTTATCAGCATCTTTTGAGTTTGCTATTAATTGAGCAGATTTAAATGAGGTCATAGTTTTTCCAGAACCTGTTGTGTGCCAAATATAGCCACCTCTTGTGTTTGGATTAGTCCAATCCATTTTCGCAACAACATCACTAATCTTATTAGCGGCATAATATTGATAACTTCTCATTACTTTTAATACATTATCAGTATCATCAGCGACTGTATAAAAGCCTATCAATTGATGAGCCATAGGAATAGATAATAAAGTTCTTGTAATATCTTTCCAGTTATTAATTAATTCATTATTAAAGTCTTCCCAATGAAAGAAAAATAAAGGATTAAATTTACCATCTGGACCTGGATTCGCAAAATATAATGTTTCACTTGGTGTCATAGCAACAAAAATTTGTACTAATTGATAAATACCACTATTAAATACTCCTTCATGAGCATATTTTTCTATTTGATTAGTTGCTTGTTTTATATCTACATTACTTTTCTTTAATTCGATATGAAATAGTGGCATACCATTTATAAGCAACATTATATCTCCTCTTCTATCATTTAATATAGAAGATTTTTTATTAAATATAGGTTGTTCTGCTATTTGATATCTTGATTGTCCTGCTGCTATTTCTTGTCTATCATAAATTTTTAAGCTAACTTCTTTTCCTTTATGTAATAAATCTTTGGGATTATCTCTTGTAATACTAATAGTTCTACCGTTTATAAAACTATTTAATTTTACAGGATATTTTAATTCATTAATCTTATCAATAACTTGTTGCATTTCTGTATTAGTTAAAGGATAATCGGATAATCTATCTTGTTGTCTATTGTTTTCAAATAATATTTTAGCCCAATTATCAAGTAAGTCTTGTTCTGTTGGATTTTTTAAAACACCATCAGTCCAACCGTTTTCTTGAAGTGATTTAACAAAATCAAATTCAAATTTTAATTCATCATTATACATAATAGATTATCTCCTTTCTATACAAACATTTTATCAAGCATTGATTTCTTAATATTATTTAATTTTTCTAACTTACGTTGATGAAGAGTGATAAGGTTATCTAGATTATCAATTAATGAAGAAATCTTCCTTTGTTCTTCATATTTTGGTAACTTAAAATCCATTTCAGAAATCATTTCATATCTAACTGAATCTACTGATGTTTTAGCTGTCATTGCCATTACACGATTATAAAAATGTGTTGAAAAATAGTAAAAATAATATTTAGGAAACACTTTTGAATCAAAGCCAAAACACCTATATACTCTCTGGTGTAAATCGTATTTACCATCAACATAATGAAAAACTTTTCCAGTAC
>CAVBMP010000210.1:0-3450 GCA_963596555.1 Bacteroides helcogenes | reverse complement strand
GAACAAATCGATAAACAGAAATTTGTCAATGCAAATTTGCTCCAATTGTTAGGTAAAAACTTAAAACGATGTTATAATAATATTATAGATTTTCGTTAGGAGTTGGGATGAATATGAAATCGAATTTTGATTTTATTAGTGATGATAGATTAAATGACATAAAAAATGCTTGTATAGAAGCGGAACAAGGATTAATAGTTACTTCAACTACGTGTGCAATTATGTCGAGAAAGGCTCTAGAATTAGCTGTTAAATGGGTTTATGGAGTTGATGGAGAGTTAACTATTCCATATCAACAAACATTAGCAACATTAATCTATAACATAGACTTTAAAAATATAGTTGATCCAGGTTTATTACAAAAAATAATTTATATTCAAAAGCTTGGAAATCAAGCAGTTCATAGTAATACTAAAATAGGTAAGCAAGAAGCCTTATTATCTTTGAAGAACCTTCATGACTTTATGTTATGGGTTACATATTTATATTGTTCTGATTATGTAAAACATAAATTTGATGAAGCAATCATTCCAAATCCTGAAAATAATAAAACTTTAGAAAAAGAAAAAATAAAATTATTAGAAAAATTAGAAGCAAATGAAAAAACGATTGAACAACTACAAAAACAATATGAATTATTAAGAAAAGAAAGTCCTAAAACACGAAAAGAAAAACAGGGTACTATTCCTTTTGATATTAAAGATATTTCAGAATTCAAGACTCGTAGGCAATATATAGATTTAGATTTAGAAATTGCTGGATGGGAATTTAATAGAAATATTATTGAAGAAGAACCAGTTACCGGTATGCCTAATAATACTGGAGATGGTTTCGTTGATTATGTATTAGTGGGTGCAAATGGTAAACCTGTTGGATTAGTAGAAGCTAAAAGAACTTCTAAAGACTCAAGAGTAGGACAACAACAAGCTAAAATATATGCTGATTGTTTGGAACAAAAGTATGGACAAAGACCTATTATCTATTATAGTAATGGATTTGATATCTTTATGTGGGATGATAAAAACTATCCTCCTAGAAAGGTATCAGGATATTATACTCAAGATGAATTACAACTTTTAATTGATAGAAGAACATTAAGAAAGGATTTAAAAAATATTTCAATTGATGAAAATATTACTAATAGAACATATCAACAAGAAGCTATAAGATCTTTTTGCGATGATTTGAGAAACAATCAAAGAAAAGGATTGTTAGTAATGGCGACTGGTACTGGTAAAACAAGAACTGCTATATCAATTGTTGATGTTCTTACAAATAATAATTGGGTTAAAAATGTTTTGTTTTTAGCAGATAGAACTGAATTAGTTAAACAAGCTAAGAAAGCGTTTAACAAATTGATACCATCACTATCAACTATAAATTTATCAAGTGAAAAAGATAACGCTGAAAATGCAAGAATGGTTTTTTCAACATATCAAACAATGATGAATGCTATAGATGATGTTAAAACAAAAGATGGTAAGAAATTATTTACTGTTGGGCATTTTGATTTAATTATTGTAGATGAAGCTCATAGAAGTATTTATAAAAAGTATCAAGCAATATTTGATTATTTTGATGGCTATTTATTAGGGCTTACTGCAACTCCAAGAAGCGATATAGATAAGAATACATATAAGATATTTGAATTACAAGATAATGTTCCTACATATTCATATGAATATGATGAAGCAGTAGCAGCAGGGTTTTTAGTTGATTATCATACAATAGAATGTTCAACTGGATTTATAAGAGAAGGTATTAAATATAATGATTTATCAGAAAAAGATAAGGAAGAATACGAAGAAACATTTAAAGATGATGAAACTGTTGATGATACAATAGCACCAGGAGCAATGTTTAGCTGGTTATTCAATGAAAATACAATTGATAAAATACTTGGATTATTAATGGAAAAAGGTCTTAAAGTGGAAAGTAATGATAAATTAGGAAAAACTATTATATTTGCTAAGAATCATAAGCATGCTGTAGCAATTGAAGAAAGATTTAATAAATTATATCCTCAATATCATGGCGAGTTTGCTAGAGTAATAGATAATCATATTAATTATGCTTCAACTTTAATAGATGACTTTTCTGATATAAATAAAATGCCTCAAATTGCAATATCTGTAGATATGATGGATACTGGAATAGATGTTCCGGAAGTAGTAAACTTAGTATTTTTTAAAGAAGTTAAATCAAAAGTTAAATTCTTACAAATGATAGGTAGAGGTGCAAGATTATGTCCTGATTTATTTGGATATGCAAAAGATAAAAAAGAATTCTACATATTTGATGCTTGTCAAAACTTTGAATTCTTTGAGCAAAATCCTAAAGGTAAAGAAGCTACACTTGGGATGAGTATTTCTCAATTTATATTTGAAATTAAAGTTGATTTATTAAGAGAACTTGAAAAAGTACAATATTTAAATGATAATGATTACGTTAAATATAAGAATTTCTTAATGGAAGAATTAGTTAGTATAATTAATTCATTAAACACTTTGAAATTTGATGTTAAACAAAAAATACAATATGTTGAAAAATATAAAGATGAAGTTAATTGGAATAATTTAACGGATTTACAAGTTAAAGAAATTAAAGATAATTTAACTCAATTGATAATGTCTAATGATAATGATGAGTCTGCAAAACAATTTGATAGATTAATGCTTGCTATAGAATTATCCAAGATGCTCAATATCAAATATAATAGAGAATCAAGTAGATTAAGTCATATAGGTGAAGGATTACTTGGATTAATGAATATACCTCAAGTTCAAGTTAAGAATGATGATGTTAAGAAGATAATAGAATCAGCATATGTAGAAAGGGCAGATATATTAGAAGTGGATAGGATAAGAGATTCATTAAGAGAATTAATTAAATATTTGCCTAAAAATATTAAAAAAGCAGTTTATACGGATTTTAGTGATGATATTAATATAGTTGAACATGATGATAGAAGAATTGAACAAGAAAAGTTAACAGACTATAAAAAGAAAATGAATTTCTATTTAAGAAATCATATGGATAATGAAATTATTAACAAAATTAGAAATAATGAAAAAATTAGTCCAGAAGAAATTAATAAACTTCAAGATATATTATTCAATGACTTAAATTCTAATCAAAATGAATATAATTTAAACTACAATAATGAGTCTTTAGTTTTATTAGTTAGAAAGACAGTTGGATTATCAAAAGAAGCTATTGATAATGAATTTGCAAAATATATTAATGAAAATGAATTAAATGTAGAACAAACAAGATTTATTAATTTAATAAAAACATATATTATGAAAAATGGCGTAATTGATAAAAGAATATTAAATGAAGATCCATTTACAAGTTATGGAAGTATTCTTCAATTGTTTGATGGTCAAATTAATATTATTAATATTATAATTATGATAATTGATTTAATAAATGGTAATGGTTGTTATA
>CAVBMP010000209.1:0-3547 GCA_963596555.1 Bacteroides helcogenes | reverse complement strand
TCATAATTTACTATAAATATACATTTTGTGCCTTTCATAAAAGTTATAACTTCACCTGTTTCTATGTTAATAGGTATATAATATTTTTTATTATAACTAATTGAAGAAGCATTATCTATTATTCGATTATATTTTTCTGATATAATTAATTTTAATTCTTCTTCCGAATAATTATTTTCTCGTATTAAAGATGTTTTTTCATCTATTGTATATGAAAATCTTTTATTTATTTTTGGTATAAATATATTATTTAAATATTCATTAGCTTCATCTATTGTAGTTATTCCTTCGTGTCTTAATTCTGCTATTAATCGATTTTTAATAGTTCCATTTTCTCGTTCTACATTAGCTTTAGCGGTTGCAATACTGGTTGTTTCTAATACAATATCTAGTTCCTCACATATTCTTCCAAATTGTGTCATAAACAACTTTTTATCCTTATTTTTAGCATTATTTGCTGAAAAAGAACTTCTATTATCTGCTTTAATTTTTTTAGGTATTCCATAATTAATTATAATATGAAAAAGTACCACAAAATAACCTCTTGTTATTTCTTCGAATTCGAACCATCCAAATAAAACTTTTTTTGTGGCTTTATCAACTGCAAGATGTAGATATGACACTATATTTCCAAACCATAATTTTTGACAAGCATCCATTTGAATTTCTTGACCAAATACAAATAAATTATTTGGTCTTCTAATGTGAGCTTTTTCTACAGCAAGCATCCTAGATTTAAATAATTCAACTTTTTCCTTTTCAATATTGCTCTCATTATTTTTAATAATATTTTTCATTTTCTCATTATATAACTTTAGTGTTTCCTTATGAGCGAGTGGCGAAATAATATCATCTTTAGTAAAATACTTTAACATAACATCATATGAAATATTATATTTACCAAATACTACATCTTCATAAAAATGTTCAAAATTATAATCGTGATATTCTTCCAAATATAAATTTTCTAACTCATCAATTAAAGTATCATCTATTTTATTATGATTTTCTTTGCCTCGATTTTTATGAGCAAACCCATTTTTACCTTCATTAATAAATATTTTTTTCAATCTATAAATTTGACATTCTTTCAAATTTAATTTTTTCATCACCTCCTTAATAGCCATTTCTTTTGATACAAATTTTGAGATAGTATCATATTTTTTTGCTCGTATTCATTTAACATAAAAAAACCTCCTTCGAATACAAGAGGTTATTTTAATATAAATTACTATCATTTTCACTAATTATTTGATTTTTTTAGTTCATATATATTTACTATCATTTTTTCAAATTATTCATTTTTATTTTACTATCATTTTTACTAATTATTCGTTACTACTCAGCCATTTATGTAAAAAAAGTTGACACAAATTTAATAAAATGAGTTATAATATGTATAGCGAGATACAACTATCCTAAACAATAGTCAAAAAAGTATCTCGCTTTTTTTGTTGTTTTATGATAAACTATTATTAGTTTAGGATAGTGGTGCTAATGAAAAACTATAATAAAGATATATATTCAATGTATGAAGAAGAACTTAGTAAAAATAAAAAAGCAAAAGATGAAATTAAATCTTTAAAACTTGAAATATATGTTCTAAAGACAAACCTAAAAAATAATGAACATAAAATTTGTAAAACTGTCGAACAAGTAACTAAACCTCTTATTGAAGAAAATAATAAATTACAAAATGCATTATCTAAGGCTTATGAAGAAATAGACAGACTTAAAACTCAAATTAATAATAAGAATGATGATAACAAATATATTTTGGATAAATTAACTAGTCAACTTAACAAAAATAGTTCTAATTCTGGAATTCCAACTAGTAAAGAAATCAAAAAAGTTAAAACTGGTACTAATACATATAACCACAGAAAGAAAAGTACTAAAAAAAATGGTGGACAATTTGGGCATAAAGGTGAAACATTGACAAGAGAAAAATTACTAGCAAAAATAAATAATAATAATATTCCAGTTAAACAAGTACTACATAATATAAAAGGTACATCAAAACAAAAAGATATAGTTAAATATAAAATAGGATTGCAAGTAAATTTATATGTTGAAGAACATATTTTTAAACATACAGAAAAATCTAGTGATATATTACCAAAAGAATATTATTCAAATGTAACATATAACGATGATTTAAAAGCACTAATTACAACATTAGGAAATTATTATTCCCTTGGATATAATAAAGTCAAAGAATTAATTTATGATTTCAGTAATGGAATAATAGATATTTCTGAGGGAACAATAGACAATATATATGATGAGTTTTCAGATAAATCAGATAGTACTATTAATATTATTACAAATAATATTTTAAATGGTAAATATCAGCATACCGATGAAACTATAACGAGTGAAAATGGTAAAGAAACATATTATAGAGGGTATGCAAATCCTAATAATGTTTTATATAAATATCATTATCATAAAGGAGATACCTCTATAAAAGATGATGATATTTTAACAAATTACATTGGAACTGTCATATCAGATCATGAAGTAGGAATATTTAAATATGGAAACAACAATCAAGATTGTATTGTTCATATTGGAAGATATTGTATTGAAGCAAGTCAAAATATTCCTGAAACGCAGTGGCAAATAAATTTTTACAGTTTACTTTTAAAACTGGATAGAGAAAGAAAGATACTTTTAAAATTTAATAAAACTAATTTTACCAAGGAAGAGATTAATATGATAGAAAAAGAATATGATGAAATATTAGAAACCGCAGAAATTCAAAACAGAGAGATATCATCAACTTACTGGAAAGAAAAAGCAAATACACTTTTAAAAAGATTTAAAAAATATAAAAACATCATATTGTTCTTTATTCATGATTTTACTATTCCGTGTGAAAATAATTTTATGGAACGTTGTCTTAGAATGATTAAGGGGAAAACAAAAGTATCTGGTGGTTTTAGAAGTAGTAAAGGTGGAGAAAGATTTGGTAATATTATGAGCATTATTAAAACTGCTAAATTAAGGAAACTAAATCCACTTACATGTATTAAAGAAATATATCAGGGCAAATCACTATTTGCTTAGTTTTCTCATGCAAAAAGACGAAATAATTAAAATTCGTCTTTTTTATGGCTGAGTAGTAACAATTTTTTTGTAAAGTTTCAAAAAAGGATTAAAAACATATTGTCAAGTTTTAAAAATTGTGTTATATTTTTAATATAAGGAGGATATAAAAATGGAAAATAATTCAAAGCAAGCAATTTTGTCAATTGTTGGAATTGCCGTTTTAGTAATAGCAGTAGTAGGAGTATCATTTGCATTTTTTACATATAGTAAACAAGGAACTACAAATAATGTTATTACTACTGGTACAATTAATTTCAATTTTGATGATAAAGGAAATGGTTTAACACTAACAAATCAATTTCCACAGACAGTTGCAGAAGGAAAAAAGAATGATACTTTTTCTTTCGATGTAACTGGTACTATTCCAACTACAATGAATCCAATTTCTTATACAGTATATGCTGTTAAAGGAGACGAAGTAACAGGTAAAACT
>CAVBMP010000208.1:0-3651 GCA_963596555.1 Bacteroides helcogenes | reverse complement strand
ATACCAATTACTGCTACCATTTTGCTACCACTAGAAATATAGAACAAATATACAGTAAACAAAAATAGTTACGTTGCGTAATGAATTAATATAAAACGTAAACAAATATGCTTACTGTATGGAACTTATTATGAAGTTCGAGTGACATATATGCAAAAGCGCCGATTTTTCGGCGCTTTGATCTATTTTTTACATTTTTTTCAGTAGTTGATAATGAAATTTTTTGGATATTAAGGAATGTATAAAGTTATCATTTACTTTCTATTTTCAAATAATATCCGCCATCTTTATTTGAACCTTTATGTTCAATATATTTATTTAGATTTCGTTGGATTTCATTCCTAACTTTAAACTTAGTTACAGAAGAATCTTCTTTTTGAAGTTCAATAGTAATTTTAGGTATGTTGATACCTGGATATTTTTTGACAATTTTCAAAATTTCTAAACCGATGTCATTTATTGACTCATTTATTGACTCATTTATTGACTCATTTATTGACTCATTTTGTTGGTAGTTCACGTTTGGCAATGTGACGAAGAAGAAATTTTCTGTGGCTTTAAACTCTGGTTTAATCTGATAACCATCATAAGCTTCTATTGTTCTGGGAATTCCCGTTCCAAAATTTTCAATTAATCCTAATTTATCCAATACGTGAACAAGCCTTGGATTTCGATAGGTTTGTACGCCATTCATAATATCATCCATAGACGCATTGAATATTCCTCCCGGGCTAGTAATTCTCACCTTGTCTGGGAAAAATTCGACTTTGATATTAGAACGAATAAAGTAATTTGCGTGGCATATTGCATTTAAAATCATTTCACGTATTGAGGCTCCAGGATAAGATTTTGTCTCATTCCTTTTAAATGAGCTCCCATCAATCACGACTTTTAAGTCATTGAGTCGTTCAGCTTGTTCTTCAACATTTTTTAAGATATTTACTAATGATCCCTTAAAGCTCTTTTTGATTTTAAAATTCATTTGAGAATCGTATTCAGCAACCTTGACAACAATTTCTGATTGATCGGACAGCAAATAGGCCAGATTTGTGTATTTAGACTTAGATTTTAAACCTAAAGTATTCATTAAACGTGGCGTTAGATTCATGTTATTATCTTCAAGTGTTTGCTTAAAAGCTTTAAATGTTAGATTTTGCTCATCAGAAATATCATCTTCATAACTATAGCCATGAGATTCCATGATCATAAGTAATATTTCATCATCGTTTGCCTTGCGCTTGCTTCTGCCAACACGAATATATATACCCGAAGGCTTTGGACCCTTTTCTCTTAAATAGTATGGTTTAGTTGTTCCTTTAGATATTTTAATCACTAAAACATCATCATTATTGAAGTAATAATTAATTAAACCTGATGGTTTAGGAAAGAAAGCTTCTTGAATCCAGTTTCCTAATTTTAAATCAATCATATCTTTGGAATGATTATCTTTTATACCAACAATATTGCCATTATCTTCTACGCCAACGTAGATTGTTCCACCATCACTATTAAGAAAAGCAATGATTTCACTTTTTACTTCATCAATTAATTCTCGTTTTAACTCTGTATGCTCATCTTCGAAATATTTTGACATTTATAGCTTCACCTCTTATTTCATAATAAAAAAACTGAGTCAATAAATCAATAATCAAATTCGCATTGTTTTAGTAGTAGATTTCTTGACAATATTACTATTTTGTTTTGTTACTGCAATTACTTTACATTTATCCATAATAAAAACCCCTTTCCCATATACCGAACTAATATCGGCTATGTAAAAGGAGTTAAATTAGATTCTGATATATTTACATGAACTAATGATTATAATAAGAATTTTTACCGACTGATAAATCCGCTTTTATATCTGCTCTAAATCCAATGTAGTCACCATCCTTAATTTTATCTTTGAATTCAATTGGAATTAAAATAGGTAATTTATCAAATCCAGTTTCCAATTGGGCAATCATACAAGAATAAGTTCTTTCACCAACTTCAAGTTCGAAAATTTTATGGGTGATAACTTTGGCAATCATCATATCAATCCCTGTATAACGTTCTGAAAAGCCATCGATTTTGTGTACGCCTTCTTCATCATTTCGTTCGATTGGAAAACCATATAGGTGATTTAATTCTTCTAACGATCTAGCATATTTAATTTCGCCAAATGGAATAGCAGATAATGATACCAAATGCTCGCCGATAATATTAGGGTCTACAATAGCTGTATTAACAGTCTCAACGTTTAAATGTAAATCGCCATACTCGGTATTCCAATATTCAATTGGATTATCATTATTGTCATAAGCTGTGTCTAAAAAGTTTATTGTTATTAAATTGTCATTTGGGATTGTTACATCAACATCGCATAATTCATTTCCGTTATTGGTATTTTTTAGAGTGAAAATAAGCTTAAAGATAATTTCTGTATTTTCCTTATTATAGATATCATAAGAAATCAAATGGTAATCATTTTTTTGATAAGAGCCGGTAAATTTATAACTTCTATGGTCTTGTACAAGAACGTTTACTACATCACTTATAAAGTGTATGTCTTCATTATGATTAGAAGTAAATATTTCATGAATTCTTAATGGCATGATATAACCCTCCTATAGGCATTTGAGCTTTTCTAAATTTATTATGGCATATATTGATGTTTTATCAAATTTAAATTTATTTTGATTTATAAACACTAGAGAAAAGTATTTATCATGAAAACATTTATGAAAAAAAACACCTGTAAACCACGGTTTGCATGTTTAAAATATGTCCATTTTATGCACTCGATTTATCAAAAATAACTGGTGTAACCGTTGAGTTCGAATAATACATAAAACGTAAAAAGCCCTTTATTCAAGGGCTTTTTTAGTGCTTGTATGGGAATTTTGCTACCATTTTGCTACCACGAGTTTCAAAAACCTATTATTTTTGAATAATTTCAATTGTTTTTGTGGTTTGTAATTTCGTTTCATGTTTTTTTGGTACGTTCAAAAGATAAAACACTTCGTAAACAGTTAACCAAAAAAAGATTAACAAAATTACTTGAATATTGGTTTAATAATTGCTATTATATTTATGGCTAAAGGAGGATTATGACATGAGCTATACAAGTTTTGGTGAATTTATGCGCTTGTTGCGCGTGAAGAATCATGAAGTTATGGGTGATGTCGCAAAAATGTTAGGAGTTAAGGTTCCTTTTTTATCTGCTGTAGAAAATGGAAAAAAGAATGTTCCTACAGAATGGATAGATAAGATTGTTAACTACTATAACTTGAATGAAGATGAACAATCTGATTTGAAGGAAGCAATTGAGGAGTCAAAAACACAATACAAAATTATTGCGAACGATTCCGGTGTTAACCAGAGGAAGGCTGCACTTCAATTTGCGAGATCATTTGATGAAATGGATGATGAAACTGCAATTGGAATTTTAAATTTATTAAACAATGTGGAAGGAAGTGATAAAAATGGATTATGAAACAAAACCATTATCTCGTAACGAATAAGGAAACTAGTTCCTTACTATCGGAAGCTATTTGGCGTCTCAGCGTCGGGACCGTTTCCAGTATTAGAAGCTCTAGAAAAAATTCCGGATGTATTTAAAGGCTCTAACTACGAAATAGTGGAGGATGATGAGCTTAAGCCTAATGT
>CAVBMP010000207.1:0-3732 GCA_963596555.1 Bacteroides helcogenes | reverse complement strand
CCCCCTGAAGGAGCCGAAAGGCTCCACTTTTTATTTGATTTATAAGGGTTTTCTATAAATATGGTAGAACGCTACCCATCATCTACCCATCAAAAATGATGGTTTATATAAGTTTAATATAGTTTATTCAGAAGACTTTTCGTTAAAGTCTTTTTCTAATGTGTCAAAGAATTTTGGTACATTTGCAAGATCTTTTTTAAACATATGAGTATAAGTTTCTAGTGTTTCAGTAGTTTCAGAATGACCTAAAAAGTTGGATACAGCAGTTATTGGAGCAGAACCAGATATTAAGGCTGATGCACATGAATGCCTAAAGTCATGTAATCTAATTCTTCTTACTCCAGCCTTTTCAGCATACTTATCTCTATAGAAATACATTCTACCTGTAGCCATTGGAACATCATCACCAAGTACAAACCAAGTTTGTTTGAATTTTGCTATTCTTTCATTTGACTTTTTAAGTTCTGCTAAGTCATTTAGTAGAGTAGTTGCGATTGGAATTGTTCTATTTGATGCTTCTGTTTTAGTGCTAGAAATATACCATTCTGTACTAGCATTAGAATTAGAGGGATTTAATACTTGTTGAGAAACAGTTAAAAGTTTATTTTTAAAGTCTATATGTTTCCATTGTAATCCTCTTGCTTCAGATCTTCTTAATCCACAATAATATAATAATTCAAAGAAACATTTATATCTTAAATCATCAACTACTGAAATAAATTTAAAGAATTCTTCAGGTTCGTAAAAATCCATTTCTTTCTTCAATGCTCCTGGAGTTTTAAAAGGTTCTAATTTATTATAAAATTTTCTTAAATTAAAATCCCATTGTTTTTCAGCAAAGTTAATAACTTGCTTTATAAATTTTTGAATATCTGTTTTATATCTATCACAGAGATTTGTTTTATTAATTTGTGCTCTCCATTTTTGATATAAATCCCAATCTAAGTTTACTAATTCTACATTATCTAGTAATCCCATATATTTGATTCTATCTCTATATGTCTTAAGAGTAGCATCTTTTATTTTATCTTTCTGATATTCATAATATATAGTGTAGGCTTCTTTAAATGTCATATGTGGATTTACTTCAACATCTTTATATTTATTTAAATATTCTTTTTCAGCTTGTAATGCTTCATTTTCAGTCATATAAGCTTTTGATTGATATTGATGTCTTTTACCATCTAAACCTTTACTATATTGTATAAATACCCATGATCTTCCATCTTTTGTTATTTTATTTTCTTTAAGTTTTCTTACGGACATTTCATTCCTCCTTTTCTTATCCGTAAAATATCGACATACATCTGTATTTTACCATCAATTTTAAATTTTTATTAAGTAAATAATAGGGATAGTTATTTGTACTATCCCTATATTTGTTATAATTCATAATCATCAGATTTATTTTTCTCATATTTCTTGTTGATTTTTTTACTAAGGTTATTGAATTCATATGGATCATATTCTTGATTTTTATCTACATTTAATCCTAAAGTTCTTTTAAGTGCTTTATATAAATCAGTAGCAATCCCTTTAACATTTTGTATAAGAGAACTAGCCATTTCTTTAATACTTGTTAGTTCTTCTTTCAAAGATTCAATTATATTATTTTGATATTTTATAGTTTCATCTTTTTCTTTAATAATTAAATTTTGATTTTCAATTATTTTATCTTTTTCTATTAATGTTTTACCTGATTTAAGATTTTTAATTTCAGTATTTAATTTATCGATTTGTTTCTGTTTAGATTCTAATTTAATTTCATTTTGTTCTATTATTTTTGATTTATTCAAATTATCTTTAGTTATTTCTTTTGAGTATTTAGATAGATTGTTTATATCTTTTTCTTTATATCCAATTATTTTGCCTTTTTCAGGATTTAGAAGGGGATTTGTATCTACATCAGATATTTTCTCTTTATATGATATTTCAATTTCATTTAGGGCTTTATTCTTATTTAATTCAAGTTCCATAAGTTTGTTTTCTTCCTGTAGTTCTTCTAAATATTTTTCTGCTTTTGTTTGATGATATTTATTTCCTCCAATTTGACCTCTATCAAGATTAAAACCTTTAGAGGTTATAAATTTATTATAATCATCTTGTATTTTAGCGAACGATGTTTTAAAGCCTTTATCCTTCCAAAACTGATCACAATTTAGAAATTTTCCTTTTTCTATTGAATATAAATTTTTACCGTTTTCATCTTTCTTTTGGATAGGTATTAACTTTTCTTTTCCGTCTTTTCCTATATAAGATTTTAATATTTGATGCCCATTACTATCTGTTTCAAATACTTTTCTATGAACTTCATTTACTACTGGAGTAAAATAAAAATGCATATGTGGAGTATCTTCATCAAAATGAATAGCAGAGTAGACTACGTTTTCCTTTCCAACTAAATTACTTAAAAATTCATGTGAGCATTTAAAATAATTTAATACTTGTTCTGGAATATCATTTGGATTATTGATAACTACTTTATTAATAGGTTCTCCTTTATGTTCTCCAGTTAAATATTTTCTTCCTGTATCTTCAAATTTCATTCCTAATGATTTAAAGAATTCTTGTCCACTTGTTATTATGCATCCGTTTAATAAATTGATATTTTTATTGTTCTTGTTAAATTCTACATTATTTTTATAGAGAGTTTTATATGTTGAACTAGCTAAATTAGTACTACATAATGGAATAAATTCTATATTATATTTAGTTCTGTTAGTATCATAATTTCCTGTACCCTTTCTTTCGGTAAGTTCTTTACTAAGACCACCAATATCTGAAGATTTAATTTTGTTTGTTATAGTTAAAACTTGTTTTCCATCAAACATTTATATAAATCCTTTCATATATTTATGACATTGTGACATTAATAATATGTGTGGCTTTGAGAGATTGGTCATTTATGACCTATCTCACTAGGGCATAGCCCGAAAGTGAGTTAAGGGAATCCCTTAAAAACCCATTCTTGTTTAAGCAAAGACTTAAGTTAATTTAAGTCTAAGCAATAAACAAGTGATTATTTATTAAAAAATAAATAATCAGAAGATGAGTCATTATCGCCACTTTCATTGCTACGCAACAAAACGTGCCACATTATTCATCTTCATTTTGTGAAGGTTCTACAAATGTAGCATGATATAATCTACTATCAGCAGTTCTACATTTAGTAATATAGACACCTTCACTTTCTAAAAGTTCTAAACTATTATTAAGCAATCTTCCAAATCTTTTAGGTGACATTGGTATATTGGCTTTTAATACTATATCGGTACAAGTGAAATCAATTTCTTTTTGACTAGCAACATATTTTATAAATGATGTTAGTTCAAAAGATAATTCATCTTCTTCAATAGAATTTATTTTAGTAAATATTAGATTATCTAATTTTTTTAATTGAATATCTATTTCTGGGAAATCTCTATTTATTGTTTGTAATTTAACATATTTTTTATTTGTTTTATTTTCAATTAAGGTTATTCTTCCATCAACAGTTGCATCAAGTGCAATACTTCCTAAAGTTTTACCAGTTTTATTTAAATGATGCGTAACTAAAAAAGTAACATTATATTTATCACAATAATATCTTAATTTAGGAAATATTTGTTGTGATACATCTTGATAACTATTAATATCGTATTGTAGCCCAAAATCAATATCTTTTAGCATATCTAGAATTATAAGTTTACCATTATATTCTTCAGCAAAAGTTTTTATATCATATTCTAAATC
>CAVBMP010000206.1:0-3816 GCA_963596555.1 Bacteroides helcogenes | reverse complement strand
AGAACAATCTATGTCACTAGTTTTTCTTTTCATTTTTCATATCCTTTCAAATGTATACATATCATACAATAAATAAATGAAAAAATCAATCTTTATTTAAAGAGGTAAAAAAATTATTAATTAATTTTGTGTAAGTGTCGTCCTCCAATCTTATGAGAGAAGGTAGATAGAGATGAAAACTAAGACTTTTATTATAAAAGTTCCTGTCATTTTGCTACTTTTACCTTACTGGTGTTAGCAATAAAAAATGACACTCTTCAGTATTGATAGAGTGTCAACTCAATTAAACTAGAGGCAACATTCACTTGCAAAAATTACCATGAAATTACCATGAAATAGGTGGAAAACATGGAAATTTACCATTTTTTTGATAAAATTAATAATAAAAAATCCCTCATTTTAAGGGATTTTGTTGATTTCATTGGTGTTGGCGACGTAGAGATCTACAACTTTGTTGACGAATCTAATGTTGTTTTAATACGTATATAATATTTTTTCCACTTCCAACCATAACAATTAATTTATTTTTGCACATATTATTTAATATATTTTTAGCTCTCGTCGATGAAATATCTAATAATTGTTCAACTATATTTCTATTTATCTTATTATTTTTCTTTAAATATTCTACTATTTTTTCTTCTTGTGTTAAATTAGAAGGTAATATTTTTTCATGATTTTCAACATAGTTAACATTATATAATGTTACATTAAATGCATTATCTGTATCTACAAATATAGGTTTTTTATTATAATCATCGTATGATTGAATTATTCTGCCAATTCCAGTTCCAAAACTTTCAACATATTTTAATCTATAAAATATGTTTGCCAAATAAGGATTCCTGCTTTCAGATATTCCTAAATATAAATCATTTAAACTTAACCCTTTAACAATACCTCCCAATGAAGTTATTTCAAAATGATCATCATAAAGTGAAATAAGAATACTTCCTTTATAATTATAGTCTCTATGAATAATTGCATTCAATAATGATTCTCTTATTGCATATTCAGGGTAATCCTTTGTATCAATTCTTTCTAATCCGACAATTCTTCCTTTAGTTTTATTAAATAAGTCTAAATATTCAAATACTTCATTTACTTGTTTTAAAACCGATCCGGTAAATTCTTTTCTATCTTTAAATTCTAACTTATTTGTCCCATTATAAATTGCACATTTTATAGAATAAGGACATTCATCAGATAATAATAATCCTAAATTTGTATATTGATTATTTAAATTAATAATATTTAAACTCTTATATTTATTACTATCTAACGAGATATTATGTTTATTGAAAATTGATTTAAGTGTTTCAAAATTTAAATTTTGATTTTGAGAAACAAGTGTTTCAAATGAATCGCCTTGATTTTCAATGAGCATTTTCTTTATAACTTCTTCACTTGCAGGAGCACTTGTATTTCCGTATCTTAAATACACGCCAGAAGTCTTTATGCCTTTATCAGTTAAATAATATGGTTTGTTAGGTGCATCCATTACATTGATTTCTATAATATCTTTATCATCTATATTTATCAAATTAACTGATGTATATAATGTTAAATCACTTTTGATTCCTTCTCGTATCATTCCTGAAAGAGATTCTAAATCTCCTTTTGCGTTATTTAGACCAATAACATTTCCGCTGTCATCAATACCAATGTATATTTTTCCACCTTTAGTATTTGCAAATGCAATTATTTCTTTTTTTATATCTTTTGTTAATTCAATTTTCAATTCTGTATATTCATCTTCTATGTACATATCATCACCTCTATTATAGTATATACAGTTTTAAAATTAATATCAATATATTCAGTCACTTTTCGGTCACTTTTCGGTCACTATAAATTTTTAAATGAGAAAAAACGAACTATTTCTAGTTAGAATTTATTATTCTCAGAAGTTAATTTCTGAGTTATCTTTCAATCTTGTGTTGACGACATGGGGGTCTACAACCTTTATTTCATTATTACATTTTTTAATTTATTTATTATTTCTATAATTTCTTGTTTTTCTTGTTCACATATTATTCCTTTACTTCTATATTTTTCATCCATATTAACTAATTCTTGAACAGATTTATTTAATTCTTTTGATATTATAATCAAATCTCCAGAATATTCATCTTGAATAAATTCCAAAAAATTAAATAATGATTCTAAAATATCATCCAATACTATTTCAGATTTATTTAATCTACTCATAATATTATCTTTTAATTCTTTTCTTCTGGAATTCATAATAAAATTTTCATCTTTCTCATAAATGCATTTTGAAATTTCATTTTCAAAAATTTGAAGTAAATCTTTTATTTCTTGTATTGACATCGACTTCGACCATATTTTTTTACTATCAATTTTTCCTAAAAAATAATTTCTATATAAATATTTATTTTTTTCTTTTCTATATTCGCGTTTTTTTTCGTCTTTAAATATTTCTTTGGAAACATTTCCAACTTTAGGACATTTTAATATATTACTTTTATTCATATATACGCAGTTATAGCATTGAGTTTCTCCAGTTGGAGGATTATAATTCGGATTATTATAACTTTCAGAATCAATACTCCATCTTTCTAATAAAGTTAATTGTTTGCTGTTATTCTTTTTCTTTTTGTTAAATATACTAAAAATACTCATATATAATTTCCTTTCACTTTTTTAGTAGATAACAAATATTACAAATATTATATCATAATGTCATTTATTATTTACTTAAAATTAAACATCTTATACGCTTTTTTATTTTTGACTAATTCCTAATACACCTCTCATGTATTTTTCATCCAAAATATTCTTACTATAACAATTTATATCATCAACAAAGAAATGATATAAATTATTAAGTTATCTCTTATAAACTAAAAATGGAAAAGTAAAAATATTTTAGAAAATAAATGTAATTATAACAATATTCCATCATGACAGAATATTTAACCTCTTCTATATGTTTTGGTGAAATATCAAAATTATCGATGGAAATTTTTATAAAATAAAAATCAGTCGTATTTTAGACTGAAGTATATAATTAAATTCGAACTGTTCGAATAGATTTGCCAATGGTGCAAGAGATGGGAATCGAACCCACAAGACATTGCTGTCGTCAGATTTTGAGTCTGATGCGTCTACCAGTTCCGCCACACTTGCATTAATAAAATTATAACACATATTTTTAAATATTCAAACATAATATTAAATATAGTATTAAAGTAAAATATTTGTTATAATGAGGATAGGAAGGTAATAATATGAATCAGAATGCTAATGATAATGAAGAAATTAAAAATGAAACAGAAATAAAGGAAGAGGTTAAAGAGAATAAAGATTATGCTGATAAAACAATTGAAACTGTTGAAAAGATAATCAATACTAAAAATGAAACTACTAAGTTTACTCCTGATGAAGTTTTAAAATATAAAACAGATGCAGTTATATCATATATACCATTTGTATCTTTATATTATATAATTACATCTAAATATAAAAAATCTAACTACTTACATTTTCATACTAATCAGGGATTAAGTTTAACTGTTTGTACTATAATAGTGTTTTTTGTTACTAAGATTCTATGTTCTTTATTTGCAGTTGATGGTGGATTTGGACGTGAATTTGTACCTGGTATTATTGAATTTATATGTTATATACTTTATGTTACATTAGCATTTTTAGTAGGATTTGGTATCTTAAATACAACAAATGGTCAAAGTAAAGAACTGCCTTTAATAGGAAAATATAGACTTTTAAAATAGTGCTGTTAGTGTCAAGAAGTTTCGGAAAATTTGATTAAGGCATATACATTTTTGTATA
>CAVBMP010000205.1:0-4220 GCA_963596555.1 Bacteroides helcogenes | reverse complement strand
GGAAGAAAGTTAGCAATCTATGGCTTAGCTGTGCTTGTTTTCCAAGTGGGGCTTGCATTGGTTTTGATTCGTCTATTATTAACCTAGAAAAATAGCTAATGTGGTATAATAACCTGTACTGAAATTCTCTCAGGAATAAAAAGATAACCTTATATTAAGTAACAAAGGAAAATAAAATGACTATCGTATACGATGAAATTATGGTTCGCTATAAGTTTAAGTGCTATAGTTATCAATGAAAACTAATTTAATAAAAAATATTAACCAAAAAACTAACCAAAACTAAGAAGCACATAGCAATATTTTTATAAATTAGTCACGTATCTATATTTTCCTAACTAATCATTTTATATTGAATAAAGAATGACGTATAGTCTTCGTCATATAAAATAAAATGAATTTTTTTAAGTATATAAAATAAAGAGCCATTAGGAATATCCTAAAGGTTCTTTATTTTATATATTTTAGAATTCCTTTTATATTTGCATTTTATTAATATATTCATCAATAATAAAGGTAAATAAAGAAAGGATTAAGTTAGATATAAGTTATCTGTTGTTAAGCTGACAATTCTCTATTATTTCTAATACTTCTTGCCAAGTAGGTATCAAAAAACCAGTGTTTTTAGCTTTTATAATATTTAATGTTGAATTATAGGGACGATCTACTTTAGAAGATAAATAATCTGAAGAAATTGGTAAAACTTCAACATAATCTTTTTCTAATATATGTTTGGCAAAATCAAACCAGGATATTGCTTCAGAACTGGTTGAATCATTAGTTAAATGATATGTGCCTAATTCAGAATTATTTTTTATTAAATACAACATAAATTCAGCTAGAGTTCGAGTCCATGTAGGACAACCATGTTGATCATTAACAACCATTATTTTTTGATGTTGTTTATGTTTAACTTGATTTTTTAGAGTCAGTATAATGTTATCGCCATAGTTTCCAAAAAGCCAGCTTGTGCGAATAATGAAATGCTTTACGTTATTATCAATAACTACAAATTCACCTAAAAGCTTTGTTTGACCATACTCAGAGAGGGGATTCATTACATCAGTAATATCCCACTTTTGTTCTATATTTAGTTTTCCACTAAAAACATAATCAGTAGAAATATAAACAAGAGTTCTTCCTATTCTTTCTACAACTTCAGCAACATATCTTGTCCCCCAATAATTGATTAATAGTGATCATTCTTTTTCAGCTTTTTCAACATCAGTATAACCAGCGCAAAGATAAACAATTTCTGGTTGATTATAGTAAAAATAAGAATCTACATCTGATTTATTTGTAATATCAAGTTCTTTAGAATCAGTAGCTAGATAAAGAATACCTTTTTCATCTAATAAATTACAGAGTTCTTTCCCCAGTTGACCATTCTTTCCAATTAATAAGATTAATTTTGTTCTCCTAAATAAATATTTTTCTTTATAAAGTTTTAGTAAGCATATCTTATAAAAATAAGCGTATTTTTCTTCACTTGGAGCAAATCCAAAATTGTTTACATCTCATAGTTTAATCATAATTTATTTCTATATGCTTAAATAGATAAAAAACTGAAAAGATAAGATAAACTATACATGATATCTTATCTTTTTTTATGAGTGAATTGTATATTTAGGAACGATAAATTGGAACTTATATATTTATAAGTAGATGTAAGTATAAAAAAAACAGAATAAAAACTTACTATTATTTAATGTATCTAGTAAGTTTTTATCAATATAAGAAAAATGAATTTGTAAAACTAAGGTAAAGATAATACTTTTATTAATCAATGTGAATAACTAATGCTGGGATAAGTGTTTGATTATTTATGATTCCTACAGCAGAAATGTTTAAAGAGGGGATCTTATGCTTGAGACATTACTATTTGCGTTTCCAGGAGTCCTAAGCCAAATATTTTTGAGACCACTGTTTTTAAAATAACTAATAGTTCTAGTTGTTAAGCCACAATAACCTGCTCCAGGTGGAATTATTCAAGTACTCACATCAGAGGTACTTAGAATAAATGCTTGTTTAATGTCCATGCCAAGATTCAAGACTGACATTATGACAAGGGTTTCTTTAAAATCTTTTGAGTAGCATTTTTGCATGTTTTTGTCCTTTGTCTAAATTATACAATAGTGACTCTAAGATTTAAGGATAACATCAATTTAGTATATCTAAAGCTTATCAATATTTATTTTTTCTAACTCCATTTTAAGTTTGTCAATTATTTCAAGTATTAGTCTATCTTGCTCGTCAGTATAGTATATTCCAGAGAAAGTACGCATATATTCTTTAGATAACTTTTGATAAGGAGTATTTTTTGTTAATAAATTCTTTGAAATAATAGAAGTACCCATTTCCCTATTTATATAATTTAAAATAGTATTAATGTTATTGACATTAATACTATTTTTATATTTAAAAGTATCTTCTTTCATAAATTTTTTTGTAAAAGGTGCAGTTTCAAAGTTTATTTTTCGAACAAAGAAATTATCAGATGATAAGTTGCCAGCTAAAACTAATTCATCATCCAAAATATCAAAGCGAGTAATACATTCATGGTTATACATTCTTTCAATAATTCCGAAGTGTAGCTCATGAGTTTTTACAAGATTAAAAATAGTTTGCGAATCAAAAATTTGAATTTTAAGGTTAAGAATATCTAAATGTGGTTTAAGTATGTCCAAAATTGGAATTTCGAATAAGCTGGCGGAATTAGGAGAAAGGCCGAGATTAAATGATGTTTTATTATTGATTATAGAACTAATTTCTGATTGAGTTTTATCCCAGTCGCTTAATAATCTTACTGCTTTAAAATAGAATTGATCTGCTATACATGTTGGGATAACTTCTTTATTGTTAATTCTAGAAAATAATAAAATATTTAGTGTTTCTTCCAATTTTTTTATTCTAGCAGTTACTGCAGGCTGTGAAACAAATAATAATTGGGCAGTTTTTGAAAAATTTCTAGTTTCATATAAAGTTACAAATGTTTGAAGACTTGATAACATATAGAATTAAATTTCCTTTTGCTTTGTAGAATTTAGTAAAACAATATTGTAGCAAAATTTATTATATTATACCTACATTTTTTTGCATCATAGACTACAATCTTTTTTATATGTACTATAAAAAAGATTATATGCGTTTTCAAGGATATTTTTTTTACAAAAGAAGTATATTTGTCTAGAATGAAATTATCAACATAATCATGAAAAATTAAACGTTGGTATTAATAAAATAAATAAGTACAAGAGGAAACACGAGATGCAAAGAATGCCTAAAAATTTTGTTGCTCAATCATTTACAGTTAAAAGTACAGAAGTTAGTAAGTTAACAGATGACAAAATTATTTCTCTAGCTTGTCCTAAAATAATAGATGGTGATGAGGAAAAAAAAGTAAATAGAGATCAAGTTGAAGTTCTACGCAATACAATTCAAGAAAAGAAAGGAAATTATAACGTTTTTCTAGTTTTTAAAGATAAGCAAGGAAATATGGTAAAAGGATTTGAAGTAGAAGTAAAGGTACATGTAACTAACAAAAAAAAGCAAGTATTACTTGCATTGGTAACATTTCTTTTGGTAACACTAGCAGTGGGCGTGGGATGGTATTATAATAATAGATCACCTACTGTTGTAGCTGGTATCCCTTCAGCAACAACAGAGAAGATGTCTGAAGTGGCTTTAAAAAAATATGCTGAAAAGCAAGTAGATAAAAGTAATGTTACTATTCAAGTATTTCCTAATATTTCTATAAATTCAGATGGAAAAAGTGGAAAAATGTATATTCAGAATATTCCCACAAACAAAACTGCTCAAGTTGCTACATTAAAAGATAAAAAAACAGGTGAAATTCTTTATACTTCAGAGCTTTTAAAACCTGGATATCAAGTTAGTAAAATTTTACTAAATAAACAGCTTTCTAAAGGACAATATGAAGGGATTGTAACCTTAACTTTTTACGATTTAAAAAAAGAAAAACAGGTTGGAAGAGCAAATGTTTCTGTGAATATTAGTGTATCTTAATTTATTTTTATGCTTGGATCTAGAAGAGCATTCTAGCAAACTATGGTATTACGGTTGTCTTACTTTAATAAAAAAAATAAAAAATGAAAAATAAAAAATTTACTTAAAGGAGTAGAAAATGAAAAAACCAATAACAACACTTATGCTAGCTGGTTTAGCATTAACAGCTTCAACTGGCTATACTACTTATGTAT
>CAVBMP010000204.1:0-4248 GCA_963596555.1 Bacteroides helcogenes | reverse complement strand
TTATACAATAATAATTCTCATTATATATAAAGGAAGATTAAAATTATTAAAAAAAGATTCAGAATTTTTTTCTAAATCTTTGTTTTACCTTGACATTCCTTTTACTTCATTAGTCATTTGATAATTATATAGTCTTTCAAGTTGTTCATTGTCTATATGAATTACTTTACCACCTTTAGGATTAATTTTTTCACCACCAAAAACTATCCATATTGCATCAAGTGGCATATCTGGCATCGAAGCTTCACCATCAGTAAAAATTATTTTATTTTCAACTCGTCTTGAGAAAGCACCTACAGCAACGTCAAAGTCAGTACCTCCTCCACCTTCAAATCGCATCTTTTCTATATCTTCTTCTGTTCTAATCTCATGAAATCCATAAAATTCTGTATCAAAACATCCAACTTTTAATTTAGTATGTTGTAATATATTTTTACATTCTCTTAAAAAGTTCTTTAATAATACTTCATTTATTGAGCCGCTTGTATCAAGAACAATTTCAGTTTCTGGCATTGGCTGTTCTTCTAAATTAGCACTAACAACACCATCTTCCAATGTTGCATTTTTATAAGACCAATCAACATCATACTTAATTGCCTCTCTTAAAACATAACGCCAATCAATTAATGGTTTAGCAGTACCTATATCATTAACTGTTCTAATATCTCTATTTGTTGATGTACCAGCCTGTGCTGCTTGTTTTGAAATTGCCTCTTTTAATTCTTCTAGCTGTTTTTTCTTATCTTCAAGGTTTTTTTTAAAAGCATTTTTTTCTCCAATACTTTCAAGTTCTTCCTGTTTCTTTTCAAGTTCAGTTTTCTCTTTACCTTTTTTATCTTTATCTTTTCCTAATAATTTATCTAATAAACTCTCTTTTTTATCAGTTTTTTCTTGTTGTTCTTTATGTTTTTTTACTGCTTGTTCCCACATACTGTGAGTATCATGCCCAACATCTTGTTTTGATTTATCTTCTTTTTGTGAATCTTCCCCAGATTCACCACCACTCTGTTCTTGTGATTGTTTTTTTTGTTCTTGTGAACTTCCACTACCTGAATTACCTTGTTGTGATTGAGGTTGTTGTTGATTATTTCCACCTTGACTACCACCACTACTTTGTTGCTGATTACCTTGTTGATTTTGTTGACTATTACCTTGCCCACTTTGTTGTTGTCTTTGCTGTTTTTCTTGTAATAATTTTTCATATAATTGTTCAGCATCATAATTAATAGCTTCTGCCATATCAACACCACCCGGTGCCATTTTTAAACCATCTCGTTTTAAAAATTGATTAATAACACCATCAGTAGCAATATTCCATAATTCAGGATTCTTACCTTCACTTCTTAATATATGATTAAATGCAATATGACATACTTCATGGGCAAATATAAAAGTTTGTTCCTCAACACTTAATCCCTCTAAATATTCCGGATTATAATATATTGTTTCTCCATCTGTACCTGCGGTCGGTATATCTTTGTTTTCTTTATAATCTACACTTGCTACTACACTCCCAAAAAAAGGATATTTAACAAGCATTTTTCTTTTTAATGCTGCTATATCATAATTCATAACTTACACCTCAAATTCGTGCAACTAATGAAAATATTTCTTCACTTATTTTACCTTTATTTATTTCATTTGCAGTAACAATTATTATACAGCTTTTAGGTAATTCAAATGTAGATATTTTCCTATGTTCTAATAATTCACAAAACTTTAATTGTTCTTCTTTAGAAATCGAATCAATTTTATCAATTACTAATATTCTACTAGCATTTGTACTTAATATTTCATTAAGCCATTTAGGAGGCATAAAATCTGCTCCATCATAATGACCATTTAACTCTTTAACATCAACATTGGCAGGTACTACAACTGCACCATTCAAATCCTTACCAGATATAAAGTCAACTAATATTGGTGCAACATTTGCTTTAATATATGATAATAATATTTCTTTCTTGTTTTCCATTATCTTCTTATACCTCCTCCAGGCATTTCAGCAAGTTTTGCTTCTGCAAGTCTTTCTAACTTACTTTCATCGCCATGTGTCCATAAAGCATCAAAAATTGCTCCAAATTCTGCTCCTAATCCTTTAACGAATCCTCTAACTTTTTCTAAATTATCATCATCTACCTGTGTTAATCCCATAGCTGTTGCATATCTTTCAGCAGTATTTAATGCCTGTATATCTCTATCGGTATATTTTCCATTTAATACATCATCTAATGTTATTACTTGTTGATTACAAAACTCAACAAATTCTCTTGTTATATCTTCACCTACTAATGCCCTTAACATTTCTGGACTTCCTGTTGCATAAAGCATTTTAGAAGCCATTTCCCATTTTCTAGGATCAGCATTAGGTTTCTCACCATCATACTTACTTCGGAGTGTTTCACCCTTCTTATAAGCAATATAAGAATAAATCGCTGGATGTATATTATGTTCACTTGCCCACTTTAACCAACCTTCGGTTGTTGTTTTAATATATACATGAGCAAATCTATTAAATAATGGTTCTGCTAACTGATTTGCAGCTAATGAATCTTTCATATCATTTCCTGCTGCTACAATTCTAGCATTTTCTGGTAATTTCCAAATACCATTTACTTCTCTATCTAAAACTATATTAAACGCTATACCTTGAATACTTGGTAGAACATTTGTTATTTCATCAAAGAATACTACATGAAGTCTATCTGGTTCCTTTTCACATTTTTCTTGTAATTTCTTAAGCCATGTTGGTGGAACATCCATCATTTCTCCTGTTGATCCATTATATACACTTTTACCATTTAAACTTTCTGGCGTCGCATTACGAAGATATATTATTTCGCAAGTAGGATCTATTTGTTTTACTCTTGCAGATTTACCCTCTGATGAAGGGCCATGCAAGAATACCGCTACACCACTTTCTATTGCTCCTCTTATGATTTCTTCTTCACTTACTTGTCCAAATTTCAAACCATAAGGGTTTCTTCTTCTTTCAGCTTGTTTTTGTTCTTCTTCAAACCTTTCTTTTTCTTCTGGTGTCATATTTTGAACACGAGTAAATGTTACAGTTTGAGTTAAATCTCGAAGCATATATCTATCAAGATATTCTTTCATTTCTGTTCTATCAAAATCACCTTTATAATTAGTTCTTTTATCAAGAAACCTTATACCAGAAACCAATCCTTTTTTTGAAATTAAAATTCCTGTTCTATCATCTATCAACCATTTAACCGGTGATACTTCTACCCAAACATAATCACCATTTCTATATTCAACACCATTTGAAAGCATGAATTTATTGCCACCAAAATCAGAGTTAGCTTTTATACGAATATATTCCTTTCCTTGATATTCATATTCTTCATAGGTTACAGGTTTAAATCCTGTATCATAGTCATCATATTTTACAGAATCAAAAGTGTAACTTCTTCCTGTTTTATTCATTCCTCTATTATATTCTGACTCTAGTATATTTTGCATTCTTGAATCAGCAGCATTTTGAGGATATTCTCCATATTCTACTTCTTCTGTTCCATTGTATCCCCTCACTCTGTTCGGGGAGATTTGGGAAAAGATTACAGAAGATTGCAAAACTGGGCGAACAGCACCATAACGTTCATACCTATAAATGTAGCTCCTAAAACCATTCTTATTGACCGCGCGGACATCATTATCGCCATCATCAGATCTAGTCCAAAAACAACTAGTTCTACCAGTTAAAGATTTATCTTCATCTATATTATAAACAGTATCTTCACATAAATAACTACCTGTTAAAACACATAAATCTGTAATTGCAGTTTTTCTTCCATATTTTCTAATTACTTCTAATTGGGATTCACTACTGTTTCCCCGAATTTGTCCTTCAGACAATAAAGTTAAATCTTGACTATTCATTTTAATCATCACCACAATTATATTTTACCATATAATTTCATTTTTTCTTATTTTTTTTGAAAATTGATTGAGTAAAATGGTTTCGGATAGACATAAAAAAGAAGACGCTCTATAATAGTTATTATAAACAAAACACCAAAATAGAGGTCTTCTTATGAATATAATATCACAATTTTATAAAAATTTGTTAAAAAATCGCATTATTACTGAAATAAATAATATTTCAAATGAATTAGCTAACAACATAGTTAATAATTTATTTAATACTGATATAAATAAGTATTTAAATTTAATTAGTTCTATCCAATCAAATACTTATGAATTAATTAGAAATGTTATTGTTGCTTCTTT
>CAVBMP010000203.1:0-4579 GCA_963596555.1 Bacteroides helcogenes | reverse complement strand
AGATTAGTTTGAAATATAACTAATTTTTTTTATGAAAGAAAGAGGTGATTTTTATAATAGTAATATTATTTTTAAGAATAAGAGAAGAATTAAAAGCAAGGATTAAGTTCTTTGCAGATCAAGAAAAAATAAGTATAAATAAAATGGCTATTAAGTTAATTGATTTAGGACTTATACAATATGTAAAAGGAGGAATGATAAAAAATGAAGATGAGTTTATGCAAACTAATCGCAAATGATATAGTTAACTATGGAATGGATCAAACTAGTAATTTTAATTATATTGTTTATCTAGATAGTTATATAGATGACTTTGAAGAAGAATCAAAAGAATATATTAATAATCATATTAAAGAAATATGCGATGATATATGTAATAATGAAAATATATCAGACTTTAATTATGATAAAAAAAATAATACTTTTGATATGGTGTTCTTTTGGGATAATCTAATGGATGCTAATGATAGATATGTATTTGATGTTTTAAAAGAAATGAAGGAAGAAGATAAATTTGAGCTTGTTGACATTAAAGAAATATCTGGAGATATTTTAAGTGATGATTCACTTAAGAATCTTACTAAAGAAAAAATAATTAATCATAGAAATATGGAGTATGAATTATGAAACTAAGATATTATACTGAAGAAGAATTAAATATTCTTAATAGTAATATCTTTGTTAATGAAGTTAGATATAAAAGAGAAATAGTATATGATCCAATATTTAAATTATGGTGTGTAATGATGAGATTGGATAAACCAGAATTAACTGGTAAACAGATATTTGAAAGAGCTGGATTTGATACTAGTATATTACATGATAATCTTCCTTATAGAAGAATATCATCATGGCTTAAGAATTATAAAAGATTCGGAGTTAATTATTTTATACCTGAATATGAACCATATCATACTAAAAAGAAAATAAAAAAAGAAATTACACCAGATAAATTTAAATTACAAATACTTAAATGTGTATTAACTAGATTAAAGGAAATTGAAAATGAAGAAAATTGATAAACACATTCCTATTACAGAAAGCAATGATAATAAATTAAAAGCATCATGTAAAAGAAATAAAAGGTCATATTCAGAAGAAGTTAATTATGTAATTGAAGAGTACTATAAAGAAAGAGATGAGTTAATTAAGTTATTATATTCACTTGCTAAAGATATGAAGTTTATATCTAAAAAGCAAAATATAGTATTTGAACTTATTAAGCAAATATATTCTGATATGGATTTTAAAAATATAAAGAATCCTAAGAATAGTTATGCTTTAAATGAATTTTTTAAAAATATAAGAAGTGATAAATTCGATGACTAGTCCTAAAGTTATATTTAATTGTAAATTCACTCATGCTTTTAATAGAAGAGAAGAAAATTATACAACTAAAGAAATAGAAGGATTAAAAAAGAAAATTGCTCGTAAATTTGATTACTTTTCAAATGAAGATAAAAGAGTAATGAACTTATTTGATTATTATACTGGTGATATTAATAAAACAGAAAGAATGAATCTTGTTATTGAAAATGGTAGTTATGCTACTAAAGATGAAATAGAAAAAAGAAAGAAAAGATTCGTTAAATATGCAGAGAATTCTAATTTATGGCAATGTGTTATAAGTTTTAATAATGACTATTTAAATGAAAATATTACTTTACAAGAGTTAGAACAAGAACTTATTAAAAATGTTTTACCTAGATTCTTTAAAAAGATGGGATTTAAAGATAAAAAGAATATGGCTTATAATTTATCATTTCATACAGATACTGATAATTTACATGCTCATGTTAGTTTTATAGAAAAGAAACCTAATTATATATTATCTAATAATAAAATAGGTTATCGTAGAAAAGGAAAATTAACTCAAGAAGAAATAGACTTTATGAAAAATGAAGTAGTATTTGCAGTAGAAAGAAATAATTATTTAAAACCAATGATAACTATTACTAATGAAGAAATAGATAAGTTAAAAAAACATTTTAATCCAAAAGAAAAGAACTTTATACTTTATGATAAGAAAGACCTTTTACTTGAAGATGATATTTTAACTTTGGGCAAACTTCTTTATGATGAAAGAAAGAATAATCCTAAAAGAATAAAGTTTAACTCTATTAAAAATGATGAGATAAAAGAATTAACTAAAAGAATAAAGAAATATTTATTTTGTTCTAAGTCAGAATTTTATGATGATTATAATAATTTTTTAAAGTCTATTGATAACTTAAATGATTATTTATATAAAGTAAATATAGATAATAATGTATCTAAAATTAATATTGATAAAAAACTTACTAATAGTAAAGAAGAATATATAGATAATTATATTTATAATTCAATAGTAAATCATGCTGATTATTTATTTAAAACTAATTCTAAGAAATATAAAACTTTAAATCCAGATGATATATTAAGAGAACTAATTTTGAAAGAATATAAAAAGAATATGAATCAAAATAAATATACTATTCTTAATAATTATTTATCTAATACAATTCCTAGAATGAAATATCAAAATAAATATAAAATAATAAATGCTGTAAAAAGTATTAATGCAGAAATGGAAGAGGCACAAAAAGAATTTAGTAAATTATTTCAGCCTGATATGTCATATTCTAAAAATTAAGTGGGGTTTTCATGGTATAATATTATATATAGTACTTTAAAAAGATTGGTGGTGATACAGTGGACAGAATTTATATGTGTATTGATTTAAAAAGCTTTTATGCATCAGTAGAATGTAGAGAAAGAGGATTAGATCCATTAGATACTAACCTTGTTGTAGCAGACTCTTCAAGAACAGATAAAACTATATGTCTTGCTGTAACGCCATCACTTAAATCTTATGGACTAGGTGGAAGATGTAGATTATTTGAAGCTAAACAAAAGGTAAGAGAAATAAATTACCAAAGAAGAAAAGATAATAATTATAAACCTTTTACTGGTAAATCTTATAAAGCATCCATTTTAAATAAAAATAAAGGTTTAGAATTAGATTTTATAATTGCAACACCTAGAATGAAACTATATATGAAATATAGTACAGATATTTATAATGTTTATTTAAAATATATTGCACCAGAAGATATACTAGTTTATTCAATAGATGAAGTATTTTGTGATATTACAGGTTATCTTAATACTTACAATATGACTCCAGAAGAATTAGTAATTAAAATGATTAAAGATGTTTATGATAAAACAGGAATTACTGCTACTGCTGGAATAGGTACTAATATGTATCTAGCTAAAGTTGCAATGGATATAACTGCTAAAAAAATGCAACCTAATGAATTTGGTGTTAGAATGGCTAGATTAGATGAATATTCTTATAAAAAGTTATTATGGGATCATAAACCATTAACAGACTTTTGGAGAGTAGGTAAAGGATATCAAAAAAAGTTAGAAGCAAATAATATGTATACTATGGGTGATGTAGCAAGAATGAGTGTTAATAATGAAGATTTACTTTTTAAATTATTTGGAGTAAATGCAGAATTTCTAATAGACCATGCTTGGGGATATGAACCTTGTACTATAAAAGATGCTAAAAGTTATAAACCATCATCTAATAGTATAAGTGAAGGACAAGTATTACACTCTCCATATAACTATGAAAAGACTAGTTTAATAGTAAAAGAAATGGTAGATAACTTATCACTTCAATTAGTAGAAAAACATCTAGTGACTAATCAAATAGTTTTAACTATAGGTTATGATATAGATAACTTAACAGATTCTAGAATATCATCACTATATGATGGAGAAATAACAACAGACTATTATGGAAGACAAGTACCAAAACATGCACATGGTACTGCTAATATAGATCATAGAACATCTTCTTCTAAAATAATGACTGAAGAAGTTATGAAATTATTTAAAAGAATAGTAAATCCAATATTATTAACTAGAAGAATTAATATTTGTGCTTGTAATCTAGTTAGTGAAGAATATGCAGAAAAGAAACCATCATTTAGTCAATTAGATTTATTTACTAATTATGAAGAAGTATCTAAAAAACAAAATCAAGATAAATTAGATGAAATAAATGAAAGAAAAATACAAAAAACATTATTAGATATTAAAAAGAAGTATGGTAAGAATGCTATTTTAAAAGGAATGAATTATATAGAAGGAGCAACAGCTAAAGACAGAAACGAAGAAGTAGGAGGTCATAAAGGATGAGTAATTATGATGATATTATTAATTTAAATAGACCAGTATCTAAACATCCTCATCAATCTATTGAATCTCGTGCTTCTCAGTTTGCACCTTTTGCAGCCTTAGTTGGTTATGATGAACAAGTAAAAGAAATGGCAAGACTTACTGATAAGAAAAAAGAAATAGATGAAGGATTAAGAGAGATACTTAATAATAAATTAAACTATTTAAACGAACATATAGATGAAAATATAGAAGTCACTATAACATACTTTGTAAAAGACTCTAAAAAGTCTGGTGGTAAATATTTAAGCAAGACTGGAATTGTAAAAAGAATAGATATAGTAAATGGATTTATTAAATTTACTGATAATGATATTATATATATGACTGATGTAATTAGTATTAC
>CAVBMP010000202.1:0-5090 GCA_963596555.1 Bacteroides helcogenes | reverse complement strand
GTCTATTATAGGTTATTTTGAAATATTTAACTATAAAACAATAAATATTATTAATTATATAGTAATGATTATATTATTCTTCTTACTAGGGCATAAAACAGCACATATGGAGCAAAGAAAGGGTTATTTAAATGGCTTTCTAGTGTCTTTTGTATTAGTTATCATATTCTTGATTATATCGTTATTTATCTCTAAAATAGGTTTTTCTAATATAGTTTATTATATGAGTTTAATACTATCATCTGTTATAGGTGGTATTGTTGGTGTAAAGGAAAAGAAATAGTTTTATTAAAGCATTAAAAAAGAGTCTCAATTGAAACTCTTTTTATTATTAATTATTTTTTAATTTATATGTAATTCCAACTACTGCGAATGCACTTAGTAAAAGTCCTAATACTGTATATGTAATTCCATCTCCAGTTTGAGGATTTTCTACTTTAGCAGTTGTTTTATATGTTACTAAATATGTTGAGAATTTATCAGTTTCAAAAGTTAACACTCCATTTTTAGCATCATATGTTGAAGCAAGTACTTCAGCTTTACCAGTTTTATTATTATCAACATGGTATCTAATTACTTGGAATTCATAATCTAATTTTTTATCAGTTGCGATAGATTTAACATCAATTCCAAATGGAATTTTATTTGTTGTTTCAGTTAAATTTGCAACTTCTTGTCCATCGTTTTTAACAAGAACACTTAAATCTAACGCTTTACCAACTTTAAAATCTTTAATTAAATCTTTTGCTGCTGTTGTAGCTGTAGCTTTATCATCATCAGTTGCATCTTTAACATCACTTGTAATATTTACTTTAGTTAAATCAACATTAGCTAATGTATCTATTTTATTTCCATTAACTAAAGCATTTAATTCATTTCCTAAAGCAGTTTGTTGTTTAGCACTTACACTATTCGCAGCATCTTTATCAACTACAGTAGTGTAATCAATATTAACATTGATAGTATCCATAGCAGGATATTTAGAGTCATAATCCTTAACTACTTTTCCAGCAACTATAATTTTAGAATCTCCAACTTTTCCTTTTGTTTCACCAGTAACCATGTTATCAATAACATCTTTAGCTATAGTAACTTTACCACCTCTAATTACAATACCAGCTCCACCACCATTAGCAGTAATTTTAACTCCTGATTTAACAGTTAATGTTGTATCATTAGCATTATATATACCACAAGAAATATACCCTGTAGATTTTATATTACTTATTAATGTACCACCATTAATAGTTACAGTGTTTCCACCTTTTCCTTTAGAACCATTATCGCCAACAGCTACATTATCTATTGTTTCAATAGTACCATTGTTTATTGCTACATTAGATTTACTTAAATAAGCAACTCCAAATTCTTTAGCTTTAATGTTTCCGCCATTCATAACGAAATTTGCACCTTCTACCCAAACTCCATTACCAGCTTCTTCAGCATTAATAATACCACTTTCTAAAATAAATTTACCATTAGTAAGAACAGAAACAGTATGATTTTTAGTAATTGAACCATTTGTTCCTGAATCTTTAACAGTTAGTTCTCCTTTTTCTTGTACTGTAATCCAAGAATTTAATGTTTTACCATTTAAATCAATAACTGCTTTTACTCCTTCTCCTTCAATAACAATTTCTTCTGCTGTTAAATTATTTTGAAGTACACAAGTACCACTTGCTTTAATACAAGCATTAAGTTCATCAACAGTTGTAACTTTTGTAGAATCTGTAGCATTAACACCAGTTAACCCTAAAACTGTGAAAACACCCGCTGTCAAAAACAATTTTAATCCTTTCATATTTCCTCCCTTATTGTTTTATATATTTATTGTACAAAATATTTAAATTTTATTCAAGAGGTTATGACAAAATAATACTTTAATTTACTTTTTATTGTATTTTTTGACAAATTCTTCTCTAAATTCTAATAAATCATCTTTTTCAATATGAAGTCTTATATCTTCCATTAATTTAGTTAAGAATCTTATATTATGAATAGATATTAATCTTTGACCAAAACTCTCATCAGCAACTATTAAATGTCTTATATATGATTTAGTATAATTTTTACATGTATAACAGTCACATTCTTTTTCTATTGGTTCTAAATCTTTAATAAACTTAGCATTTCTTAAATTACATCTTCCATTTCTTGTAAGAGCATTACCATGTCTTGCTAATCTTGTTGGAAGAACACAATCAAATATATCTATTCCTCTAATAACGCCATCTATTAAATCTATTGGTTCTCCTACTCCCATAAGATATCTAATTTTATCTTTTGGTAAGTATGGTGTTGTATATTCTATCATTTTAAGTTTTGTTTCAGGATCTTCTCCTACTGAAACTCCTCCTACTGAATAACCATCAAAATCAAGTTTAGATGTTTCAATCGCAGAATATTTTCTTAAATCAGGAAATTCTCCTCCTTGAACAATACCAAATTGTGCTTGAACATCTCTTTTTTTATTAGCATCTAAACTTCTTTTAGCCCATCTTAATGTTCTTTCTATACTATTTTTCATATATTCATGAGTTACTGGATATGGAGGACATTCATCAAAACTCATTATTATATCTGAACCTAATTTATTTTGTATTTCAATACTTTTTTCAGGTGTTAAAAATAAATTGCTTCCATCAATATGACTCTTAAACTTAACTCCTTCTTCACTTATATCTTTAGGTTTAGCAAGGCTAAATACTTGAAAGCCACCACAATCAGTAAGTATTGGCCCTGTTTTATAATTCATAAAATTATGAAGTCCACCAGCGTTATCAACCACATCCTCACCTGGTCTTAACCATAAATGATATGTATTTGAAAGTATTACATCCGCACCACAACTTTTTAATTCCTCAGGTGATAATGTTTTAACAGTTGCTTGAGTACCTACTGGCATAAACATTGGTGTTTTATGTTTACCCCATTTAGTTTCAAACTCTCCAAGTCTCGCACCACATGATGATTCTTTTAATAATTTAAATTTTAAATCCATTATTTAACCTCCTTATCAGTTAAAAACATTGCATCTCCAAAGGAGAAAAATCTATATTTATTTTCCATTGCATGCTTATATGCATTCATTATAATATCAACACTACTAAATGCAGAAACAAGCATTACAAGTGTACTTTTAGGTAAATGAAAATTAGTTATTAAAGCATCACATGATTTAAATTCATGAGGTGGATATATGAATATATCAGTCTCTTCACATATACTTTTAAAACAATTATATTTTTGATAATTGGCTTCTAGTGTTCTTAATGAAGTAGTCCCAACACATATGATTCTTCTCCCATCTTTTTTTGCTTTATTTAATTTATTTGCAACTTCATCTGTTATTTCATACTTTTCACTATGCATATCATGATTAGTTATATTATTTTCTGTTACTGGTCTAAATGTTCCTAATCCTACATTAAGTGTTACATATAAAATATCTACATTTTTTTCTTTTATTTTTTCTAATAGTTCTTTTGTAAAATGAAGTCCAGCAGTAGGCGCAGCCGCACTACCTAAGTTTTTAGCATACACAGTTTGATATCTATCATTATCTTTAAGTTTCTCATGTATATATGGTGGTAAAGGCATAGCCCCTACTTTATTTAAATGTTCTAAAAATATACCCTTATAATTAAATTTAACATGAGTTATACCATCATTTAAAACATCAGTAACAACACACTCAAAATCATCATCAAAAGATATAACTGTTTCTTTTTTAACTCTTTTTTGTGGTCTTACTAAAGTCTCCCATTCATCACTTTCTATTTCTTTTAATAATAATACTTCTATCTTAGCATTAGTTTCTTTCTTTATACCATATATTCTACTTGGTAAGACCTTGGTATTATTAAGTACAAGAGTATCTTCACTCTCTAAATAATCGATAATGTTATAAAATACATCATCTTTAAAATTTCCATCTTTTTTATTTACAACTAATAATTTAGAATGATCCCTCATCTTTAAAGGAGTTTGCGCTATTAAACTCTCATCTAAATCATAGTCATAAGTTTCTATGTCTTTATAATTCATATTCCACTAGGAAAACAGCCTAGTTTCACCTTCCCTTCGCATTAGATTTTATCATATTTCAATAAAAAAAGATAGTTATTTAAACTATCAGTTCTTTAGTGTAAAATACCCAGGATTAGAAGTTCCACCATCAATACGTGCGTAAGTCTTATCGATTTTATCGTAATAACATCTTGTGCCAGCGCCACCAACTAGACTACTTGAAGAAGAAAACATTCCATCATCAGATGTTACGTTTGAGGTATCAAATTTATCACTTGCATAAATTGTTTTTAAATTTTCACACCAATAAAACATTTGACTCATTTTTGTAACATTTGAAGTATCAAAACTACTTAAATCTAAAGTGGTTACCACACTACTCGAAAACATACTAGCCATATTAGTTACGTTTGAGGTATTAAAATTACTTAAATCTAATGTGGTTACTTGACTGTCAGCAAACATAAAACTCATATCGGTTACGTTTGAGGTATCAAATTTATTCAAACCAATTATTTCTGTTGCTTTGCCATAGGCAAACATCGTTGACATATCAGTTACTTTTGATGTATCAAAATTACTTAAATCTAATGTGGTTACTTGACTGTCAGAAAACATAAAACTCATATCGGTTACGTTTGAGGTATCAAATTTATTCAAACCAATTATTTCTGTTGCTTTGCCATAGGCAAACATCGTTGACATATCAGTTACTTTTGATGTATCAAAATTACTTAAATCTAATGTGGTTACTTGACTGTCAGAAAACATAAAATTCATATCAGTTACTTTTGATGTATTGAAATTACTTAAATCTATTGATGTTGCGACACTATATCCAAACATTCCAAACATATTTGTTACTTTTGATGTATCAAAACTATTAAGACCTTTTAATTCTGTTGCTTTACTAAAAACAAACATTGCCATCATATTAGTTACATTAGATGTATCAAAACTGCTTAAATCTATTGATTGTGCTTGACTATTCATAAACATTGCTGCCATAGAAGTTACTAATTTACCATTTATACTACTACATGGTGCCTCAGTTATTGCAG
>CAVBMP010000201.1:0-5473 GCA_963596555.1 Bacteroides helcogenes | reverse complement strand
GGAATACAATTAAGAATTAAATTTTCCTTTAATGTTTCTTCATCGACAATTGAACCTATAGTAGCAATCCCATTATTACATTGATTATTAACTTCTTGCATGTAAACATTAGGAGCTTTATTAGTTATTTGTAAATTTATTTCAGTTTGAATTAATGCAAAATTTGCAATTTGATTGTAAATACTCTTATTATTTTTACCATTCTTTTGTAAATAATCTTTAGGAAATATATGATGTACATCTCCTCTACCTTCAACTAATGTTCTGACCTTCATATCTTTAGATAAGAATGCACTATCATTTAAAGCAATTTGAGCTATAAGATAAGTTTTCCAATAAGGAGAACTAGCTACTGGAGTATTAAAGTTTTCTACTAAAATACTATCCCAGAATGCATCGCCTAATCTTCTATCTAGCTCATCATTAATATATTGAATTAAATCTTCTGCTTCATTTAATCTCCTTATATCCAAGTCAAATTGAGATTCTGGAGAAGAAGTATATCTTTGAGTAATAATAGACATTATTACCCATCTCTTAACTAATTTTTCAATTACATCAGGAACTACATTCCTTTCCCTTAATAATAAGAATAAAATATATCCAAAATTTAATACATTTTGTGATCTAATTAATGAATCGTCAATTATACCTGCAGATTTTAAAATCATTACATATCTTTCAAAGTTAGTTTGACTAACAAATGCTTTTACACCATCATATAATTTTTTATAACTATCTTCTACAATATCTTCTCTATATTCTCTTGTTTCAAAGTCACGCCCAGATAGTAAGCTTACTAAATCTTGTAATTTACCTCTTTTAAACTTATATGTGAATGCCACTCTTAAAACATCCACATAACTTGGTAAATACAAATCTTCATTTTTATCTTTTATCCATGTTATCTTATTAAAGATATCCTTAGTACTAAAGGTAGAGTCATTATTTTTAATATTATCAAAATCAACAGGTGTCTTAGCGAAATGGCAGAAATAATCAATAGTTTTTCTAATATCATTACCCTCATATTTTTCGTTAACACTAATCTTACTCATTGCAAAATCTGCTTGAGATAAAACTACACCAGCTGAATTTATTCTAACAAATATTTCTGTTACTGTTTCAATATCTAACATTGAACCTAATTCAATACGACCAATCATTATATTTTTAATAGATTGTAATTTTGTTATTTTTTTACTTACTTCATTTGCATCTATATTAAATTTATCAGCATAATTTCTTACAAATTCAAAAGTATTAAATCCTGACTTCATTACTTCAGCTATATCTGAAATCCATTCTTCTTGTTTTTCAATAGCAGGATTACTTGTTTGAAACTCTTCTGTTTGTAGATTAAATGCAATTTTTATTCTTTTCTTTTTATAATCACTATCTAGTACTTCTTTGCCTAGTAATGAAGCTGTTAAAGCTGTAATTCTTTGTTGTCCATCTATCAATATTTGCTTTCCTTCAGATGCAGAGCCATCTTTTAATTTTACATCAGGACTTTTCCATGTAATTATATATCCTACTGGGTACTCTCTATATAAAGAATCAATCAAATCCCTTACTTTTGTTGTATCCCATACAAATGGTCTTTGTATTTCTGGAATAGCTATGGTTCCATCACTAACATATCCAAGTAACGTTTCAACACTAACATTATTTACATCAAATTTTGCCATTTTTTCACTCCTTCATTTATAAATTTTCTAAAATACCATTATCTAAATCATCTATGTTATACATAGTTTCTAATTCATTAAATGTTTCTTCTAAATTTTTTCTAGCACTAAGCCAGCCCGTTCCATCTGTAAACCATATAAAGGTTACACCATCGACTCTTTTAGATTCTTGAGCTAACATTTTATAACTTCTTGCAGTTTCATTTAATTTTGAACCACCACTAGAATAAAAATTTGTTTCTATCACATATACTTGCTTATCTGTTTTAATCACAAAATCAAATCTTTTAGTGGATGTATTATGCCCAGACATTTCACTCAAATCAAGATTCCATTTCTTTTCTATATCTTTTAGATACATTTCTTTAAAATAATTAACATCTTTTTCATAACCTGCTTTTATTATATATGATTCAACCAAGTTTTCCATTAGATGACCACCACGATTTTTTCTACCATTTGAATCTAATCCAACTTCAATTCCTAAAACATAGTCATATAAATTATTTATAATATGATTTTGTAGTAAATCAAATAAACCACTTTCTCTCATAAATTTAATGTAATCTTTTATAGAATAAACCATTTTATCAAACTTAAACAAATATTCATTTATTTCATCTTTAACAAATATTTCTCTTGAACGAACCGCAAGTAGTAATGGTATGCACTCTAGAGTTTCAGGATACTTAATTAAGATATTTTGAAACTCTTCTTCAATGTTTTTACTACCAATTAAAGAATTTAAAATATTAAGTTCTACTTTGACCTTATCTACATTTTTATATATTTTTTCAAAATCAACATAATAAGTGTAATCAGATATACTCGTTTTAAATTTACTAATCCAATCATTAAAATTTCTAGTCATTATTATCACTTTCCTTTCTTCTAATCGTTAAATCTAAATATTCTTTTTCTTTTTCAATACCAATATATTTTCTATTTAATCTTGTAGCAACTATTCCAGTTGTACCAGAACCATTAAACGGATCTAAAATCAAATCACCTTCATCTGTAGATGCTAATATAATTCTTTCTAATATTTCAATTGGTTTTTGAGTAGGATGCTTTCCACATTTTTTCTCGCTAGGTTTAGTTAATGAGGACTCCCAGACATCTTTCATTTGCTTACCACCATTTAGCTCTCTCATAAGTGAATAATTAAATTTGTGTTTTGCTTTTTTTATATCTTTTTTTGCCCAAAGAATTGTCTCGGTAGAATGAACAAATGCACGGCAACTAATATTTGGTGGAGGATTTAATTTTTTCCAAGTTATATTATTTATTATTTTAAAACCTTCTTGCTGTAGTGCCATACCTATTGAATAAATATTATGCATAGTTCCACTAATCCATATAGTTCCATCATCTTTTAATGCTTCATAACATAACTTAATCCATTTTCTATTAAATTTATGTTTTGCTTCTATATCAATAGCTTTATCCCATTCGCCTTTATTAACTGACACCATTTTTCCACCACTACAAGATATTCCATCATCTGACAAAAAATAAGGAGGATCTGCAAATATCATGTCAATACTTTTAGGCTTTAACTTTTTAAGTACTTTTAATGAATCACCATGAATAAGTTTAAAATTTTTATCCTCATAATAATACTTGTCCCCCATATAGCATTACCTCCTCATATATAATATACAATTTTTATCACTCAAATCCTTTTTTATTTTCAAAGTTTGTTATAATAACTTCTTCTACTTTGCCTCTTTTCTTTCCATTTGAATTAATATTTCTTTTTGCTTCAATTACATGAATATTAAAATCTTTATACAATTCATTTACTAAAGTTGTATTATGATTAGAAAGCATTACATAACATCCTTTATCAGAAAGTTCTTTAAATACTCTAGCAAGTCTTTTTTGTTGTTCTTTTCCAAAGCCATCTTCAGTATAACTATTAAATGTAGATGTATCAGAATCATATGGTGGATCAAAATAAATAAAATCTCCTTTTTTAGCATCTTTTACTGCTTCTTCAAAATCAACCGATAATAACTTAATGTCATTATAATTTAAGTAGCCACATATAATACCTAAATTTTGTCCCTCATAAGTATTTACTTTAGCCTTCTTACCAAAAGGTACATTAAATTCATTTTTACTATTAACTCTATATAGTCCATTAAAACAAGCTTTATTTAAATAAATAGTTCTAGCAGCTCTTTTATAGTCTGCCAACTTATTAAACTTCTTTTTATCCCTATCAATATTTCTAATTTTATAATAATATTCTTCTGAATGTTCAGATTCATGGTGATTTAATTCTCTACACATTGCTTCGAATTTTTTTTCATCTTTAATACATTCATATACATTCATAAGTTCTTTATTAGAATCATTAATAACTGCTCTTTTAGGAGAAAGTTCAAATAATAATGCACCACCACCAACAAAAGGTTCATAATAAGTATTAAAATCGTATGGAACATATTCTTTTAGTTTATCTATTATTTGTCTTTTTCCACCAGCCCATTTTACAAATGGTTTTCCCTTTATCATGTCAAAACCTCCTACATATCTTTTGGTAACTTATCATAATCATACTTATGTTCAGCACCCTCTAATTCATCAAAAGACCATTTAATATCCTCTATAGCCTTATCTATCGTATATAAACTGTCTTTATTCTCTTGCATTATTTTTAAATGTTCTATTGTATTAAATAATTGTTTTCTTGCCTTCTTTACCTTTTTTCTTTTTTGAGCATCAAAATCCAGCAAATCTAATTCAGACTTTTTATATTTTTCAATCATTTCTTTTAAATCCTTCGTGGATTTATTTTTATATTTATCTAAAGACAAATAATCAAGAAACTCATCATAACCAGCAACTTTTAAAAGATTAGATAAAGATAAATCTAAAGTTTCAGCTATTTTCTTTAAAGAATCAACATCTATCTTTTTAATTTTTCCATTAATAATATCATTTAAGGTACTTCTACTTATTCCAGATAATTTAGCAAGTTCTCTTTGAGAAATCCCTTTAGCAATTCTTGCATTTTCTATAATGTTTTTAAGTTCATTTGAGTTCATATTTTCACTTCTTTCTCCAAATTATTCCTTCTTAATTTAATTGTATCACTTTTTTAAAATTTTGTCTATAATTTCGGACAAAATATATTGACAAGTTTTTCGGACAGTGTTATTATAATATTGACTGAAATATCGGACAAGAAAAGTCCCAGTCAAATTTGCTCTTTGAAAACTTAGTCTTAGTGGAAATCGCCGATAAGCCATTAAGTAAAAAAAATGCAAGGCAAGAGACCCTATTGGCACGGGAGTTATGAAATAACTAAAATTTCAAATGAGCAATAACCATGGTAGAAGTCTACCCTATTTACAAAAGGAGGTGTTATATGAGTGTAGATGAAACTTTAAAATTAATCGCACAACAATGGTGCAACTTATCAGATTTAATGAAATTAGCAAACATAGGAAGAAATTCAGCACTAGCAATTAAAAAAAAAATTAAAACTGACCTAGAAAAAGAAGGATATTATGTTCCTAAAAATGCTGTTCCTATGCAAGAAGTTGTTAAGTATTTAAATATTGATATTGATTATTTAGAATCAAGAAGTAAAAATTTGAAAGGAGATGTTAAAATTGCTTAAACCAATTGAACAAATCGATACAAGCATAAAAAAAGACATCATCATAAATAATATAATGAAGTCTAAAGGCGTGTATCTCTTAGTATCAAATCCAAAAGTAGGAAAGTCTATGTTGGCACTGCAACTTTCCTGCTCCGTTATTAACGGA
>CAVBMP010000200.1:0-5657 GCA_963596555.1 Bacteroides helcogenes | reverse complement strand
GCTGGTGTTCCAGAATCATTTAGAGTATTAATTAAAGAATTCCAAGCTTTAGGATTAGATGTTCAAATAATTAATAAAGATGGAGCTTTAAAAGATATTAAAGAACTTGAAAAAGAAGAAGATAAAGATGATACACCTGTATCTATTGAAGAAATAGGTAAACAAGATGTTGAAGAAGAATCATCAGAAGATGAAAGTGATTATGAAGATGTACAACCTGAAGATGAAGATGAATTTGATGATGAATTTGACGAAGAGTTTAATGAAGATGATGATTTAGATTATAAAGAAGAGTATGGTCTTGATGACTTTCAAGATGATGCATACGAAAGGGGTGAAGAATAATGATGGAAGTTAATGAATTTGATGGAATTCGTATTGGTATAGCATCCCCTGATAAAATAAGAGAATGGTCTTATGGAGAAGTTAAAAAACCTGAGACAATTAACTATAGAACATTAAACCCTGAAAGAGATGGACTTTTCTGTGAGAAAATATTCGGTCCAACTAAAGACTTTGAATGTACTTGTAAAAAATACAAGAGATTAAGATATAAAAATGTTATTTGTGACAGATGTGGTGTTGAAGTTACTCGTGCTAAAGTAAGAAGAGAGAGAATGGGACATATTGAACTTGCTAGTCCTGTTTCTCACATCTGGTATGCAAAGGGTGTACCTCCTAAAATGGGACTTGTTTTAGACATTAGTCCTCGTGAACTTGAAGAAGTATTATATTTCGTAAGTTATATTGTTTTAGATCCAGGTATTGCACCTCTTGCTAAAAAGCAAACATTATCTGATAAAGAGTACAGAGCATATTATGAAAAATATGGTGATGACTTTAAAGTTGGAATGGGTGCTGAAGCTATTAAACAATTATTATGTGAAGTAGATTTAGAAAAAGAAGTAGAAGAATTAAAGAAAGAAGTAGAAAAATCTCAAGGACAAAAGAAATTAAGATTGGTTAAGAGATTAGATTGTTTAAATTCTTTCTTAGAAAGTGGTAATAGACCTGAATGGATGATACTTGATGTACTTCCAGTTATACCACCAGATTTAAGACCAATGATTCAACTTCCTGGTGGAAGATTTGCTACTTCTGACTTAAATGATTTATATAGAAGAATTATTAATAGAAATAATCGTCTTAAAAAATTATTAGAATTAGAAGCTCCTACTATCATTGTTCAAAATGAAAAGAGAATGCTTCAAGAAGCAGTAGATGCTTTAATTGATAATGGTAGACGTGGTAGAAGTGTACAAGGTGTAGGAAATAGACCATTAAAATCATTATCATCAATGTTAAAAGGTAAACAAGGTAGATTTAGACAAAACTTATTAGGTAAGAGAGTTGATTACTCTGGTCGTTCTGTTATCGTAGTTGGTCCAAGTCTTAAAATGTATCAATGTGGTGTTCCAAAAGATATGGCTTTAGAATTATTTAAACCATATGTTATGCAACAATTAGTTGAAAGAGGAATCGCACATAATATTAAAGCTGCTAAGAAGATAATTGATGTTCAAGATGAAAGAGTATGGGATGTAGTAGAAGATGTTATTTGTGAACATCCAGTATTATTAAACCGTGCTCCTACACTACATAGACTTTCAATTCAAGCATTCGAACCAGTTTTAGTAAGTGGTAAAGCCTTAAGATTACACCCTCTAGTTTGTGGTGGATTCAATGCAGACTTTGATGGTGACCAAATGGCTATCCACATTCCAATTAGTGAAGAGGCTCAAGCAGAAGCTAGATTATTAATGCTTGGTGCTAATAACATCCTTGATCCTAAAGATGGAAAACCTATCGTTACTCCTTCACAAGATATGGTATTAGGTAACTATTATCTAACTCTTGAAATAGCTGGAGAAGAAAATGAAGGTAAAGCTTATAAAGATCCTAATGAAGCTTTAATGGCATATGAAAGAAGAGATATTACTCTTCATACAAGAGTTTGTATACCAACTAAAGCATTTAAACATAAAGTATGGACTGATGAGCAAAAAGATAAATATTTAGTAACAACTGCTGGTAAAATAATATTTAACGAAATATTCCCAGATACTTATCCTTATATAAATGAAGGTAGTAAAGAGAATATTGAGTTTATGACTCCAGATAAGTTCTTTATTGAAAGAGGTAAGAATCTTCCTGAAGAGGTTGCTGCATTACCAGTAATTCCTGCTTTAATAAAAAAAGATTTAGGAAAAATAATTGCTCAAATATTTAAGAGATATAAAACTACTGAAACTTCTATATTCTTAGATAAACTAAAGGATTTAGGTTTCAAATATAGTACTAAGTCTGGTATTACAATTTCTCTTTCTGATATACCTGTTAATCATGAAAAAGAAACTATTATTGCTGAGACTAATGCTACTATTGAAAAGATTAATAAACAATTTAAAAGAGGTCTTATCACTGATGAAGAAAGACATAATAAAGTTATTAAATTATGGACTGATGCTACTAACAATGTACAAGGTAGACTTGGTGATATATTAAAAGCAGATGTTGAAAATCCTCTTTCAATGATTATTAATTCAGGTGCCAGAGGTTCTGCTAACCAATTAGGACAACTTGCTGGTATGAGAGGTATTATGGCTAAACCAGATGGTGGTCAAGTAGAAATACCAATTCTTGCTTCATTCCGTGAAGGATTAGACGTTCAAGAATTCTTCTTATCAACACACGGATCTAGAAAAGGTACAGCTGATACTGCACTAAAGACAGCAGATGCTGGATACTTAACAAGACGTTTAGTTGATGTTGTTCAAGATATAATTGTTAAAGAAGAAGATTGTGGAACTATTCAAGGTATTGAAGTTGAAGCATTCGTAGATGAAAATGGTTCTATTATAGAAACATTTAGAGATAGAATTGCTGGTAGATATTCTAATCAAAAAGTATTACATCCTGAAACTAAGGAAGTACTTGTTGATAAAGGTGCTCTTATCACTGAAAGAATTGCTGATAAGATTGTTGAAGCTGGCATTACTAAAATGGAAATTAGAAGTGTACTTACTTGTAAATCTGCAAGTGGTGTATGTCAAAAATGTTACGGTCTAAACTTAGCAACTGGTAATGTTGTTGAAGTTGGTGAAGCTGTAGGTATTATGGCTGCTCAATCAATTGGTGAACCAGGTACACAACTTACAATGAGAACATTCCATACTGGTGGTGTTGCATCTGCTGCTGATATCACTCAAGGTCTTCCAAGAGTTGAAGAATTATTTGAAGCTAGAATTCCAAAAGCAAAAGCAACTATTGCTGAAATAAATGGTAAGATAACTAAAGTAAGTGAAGAAAAAGGTAGATTTAAAATATATATTACTAACGATGTTGAAACTCGTGAACATGTAACTCAATATAACTCTAAACTTAAGGTTGAAAAGGGTGATGTAGTAGTTGCAGGACAAGCTTTAACTGAAGGTAGTGTATCTCCTAAAGAATTACTTGCTGTTACTGATCCAACTACTGTACAAGGATATATTCTTAAAGAAATTCAAAAAGTTTATAAGAGTCAAGGTGTTGATGTTTCAGATAAACATGTTGAAACTGTTGTTAAGAGAATGATTACTAAGATTAAGATTGTTGATCCAGGAGATACTAACTTAATTGAAGGTCTTTCTGTAACATTAAGAGAATTTGCTGAAGTAAATAAACCTGTAATTTTAGCAGGTGGTGTTCCAGCTACTGGTAAACCTGTAATGCTTGGTATTACTAAGGCATCTTTAGAAACAGATTCATTCTTATCTGCCGCATCATTCCAAGAAACAACTAGAATATTAACAGATGCTGCTACTCGTGGTAAAGTAGATATGTTAAATGGTCTTAAAGAAAATGTTATTCTTGGTAAATTAATTCCTGCAGGTACTGGTGCTAAACAATATAACAATATAGAAGTTATGCTTAAAAATGAACTTTTAGATGATGATGCTGCTGAAGTATTAGAAGAAAAGTTCTTAGCAACAGATGAGGATGATGAGACAGTAGATGCTTTACTTGAGAATGCTGATAGTGAAGAAGAAACAGAAGAATAAAAGTGAAATTAATTTTTCACTTTTTTAATTTGTATAAACATTATTTTATTATAAATCAAAATTATGCTATAATTAAATAGGTGATATTATGTTTGAAAACTTAAGTGAAAGATTACAAAATGTAGTTAGTAATATTAAATCACGTGGTGTTATTAATGAAGATAACATTAGTGATATGATGAGAGAAATAAGATTATGTTTATTAGAAGCAGATGTTAATGTTCAAATAGTAAGAGAATTTACAAATAAAGTTAAAGAAAAAGCATTAGGTGAAGAAGTAAGAAAAAGTATTAAACCTGGTGATATGTTTGTTAAGATACTTAAAGATGAACTTGTTGATTTATTAGGTGGAGATGCTAGTCCTTTAGTTACTGATAAGAAACCAACGATTACTATGATAGTTGGTCTTCAAGGTGGTGGTAAAACTACTACTATTGGTAAGATAGGTAATATGGTTCGTAAGAAATACCATAAGAAACCTATGTTCATTGCATGTGATGTTTATAGACCAGCGGCAATAGATCAACTAAAAGATATAGGTAAGAGTCTTGGTATAGAGGTTTATGAAGAAGGAAAGGGTAATCCTGTAGAAATAGTTAAGAATGGTATTAATTATGCTAAAGAAAAGGGTTATGATTACATTCTTATTGATACAGCTGGTAGACTTCAAATTGATGAGAAGTTAATGGATGAACTTGTTTCAATTGAAAATGAAATTAAGCCAAATGAAACATTACTTGTTATTGATGCGATGATGGGACAAGATGCAATTAATGTAATAACTGGATTTAATGATAAACTTAAATTAACTGGATGTGTACTTACTAAAATGGATGGTGACACTAAAGGTGGAGTTGCTTTATCTTTAAGACACCTAACTAATATTCCAATTAAATTAATAGGTGATTCTGAAAAACTTGATGGTTTAAGTGAATTCTATCCTGAAAGAATTGCTGATAGAATACTTGGCATGGGAGACATATTATCTATAATAGAACAAACTGAAGAAAAACTTGATCAAGATGAACTTATGAGTACTGCTAAAAAGATGCAAAGAGGTAAATTTGATTTAGAGGATTTCTTAAGTACAACTAAACAAATTAAGAAATTAGGTCCTCTTGAGAATTTACTTAAATTAGTACCTGGTGCTTCTAAAATGGGACTTAATAATGTTAATATTGATCCTAAAGTAATGGCACGTACTGAGGCAATAGTATTATCTATGACACCTAAAGAAAGAAGAAATCCTGAAATTATTAAGTCTAGTCGTAAGATAAGAATTGCTAAAGGATGTGGTCAAAAAGTGGAGGATGTTAATAGACTTCTTAAGCAATTCGAACAAATGAAAGACATGATGAAAAAAATGAAGAACTTTAAGTTTTAAAATAGTAGAAATACTATTTTTATTTTATAAAAGTTTTTTTAAAAAAAATATAAAATTTTATTGACAAACATATATTCGTAGTGTATTATGTTTGTACTATAGAAGAAAGATAGTAAAAATAGAAAAAATGAATTTTATAATTAGATAGAAATTTTTAAAGAAATGTTTTGAAAAATAATATATGTGTGATAAAATAAATAATAGAAAGAATAGTAGAAAAGTGTTTATGA
>CAVBMP010000199.1:0-5955 GCA_963596555.1 Bacteroides helcogenes | reverse complement strand
TTATTATAATGGTATCCATATATAGACTATTAAATGAAATATTATTGATATTAACAAGTGGTTTTATATTAGTTAGTATACCTGCTTTATCAAATACTATTACTGGTAGTAAAATAACTTCAGTGTTTAATTTACCATTATATTATGGAAAGTATTTTATATATAATAATTATGGAACTTTTATATTTGAAGTTTGTATGTCATTACTATACATCTGCTTATTTAGTAGTGTAGCATGTCTGTTAATAAATCTTGTTTCTAACAAAAAGAATGATTTAGAGACTAATTTATTGTAAAAAATAATGAGGAGTGAATAATATGAAAACAAATCTTATATACTTTGTTCATGGAACTACTTATGATAATGCTAGTAAAAAATGTTCAGGTTGGAAACAAGTGGAACTTAATGACTTAGGAAGGGAGCAAGCAGCAAATCTTGGAAGGGTTAATGCAAATATTAATTTTGATGTGATATTTACATCGGATTTAATAAGAGCTATAGATAGTGCGAATATTGCTTTTCCAAATGTACCAAAAATCCAAGATAAAAGATTAAGAGAATGTAATTATGGAGATTTGGATGGTGAAGATAAGCATCTTATAGTATATGAGGAGCATGTAAATGAACCTTTTCCTAATGGAGAATCTTTAAAAGATGTAGGAAATAGAATCAGAAGTTTTATTGATGAAGTTTTAAAAAAATATAAAGGGAAAACTATTGGTATCGTAGCACATAGAGCGCCACAATTAGCATTTGAAGTTATAACTAAAAATATCAGTTGGGAAGAGGCAAATCGATGTGACTGGAGAAAAACTGGGGATTGGCAACCTGGTTGGAAGTATGATATTGATTAAATATTCACTTTTATTGTAAAAAATGATAAATATTGGTTGACAATCAAAAATATTAATGATAAAATCAAATAGATTTGGGTTTTTCTCTAGGAAAACCCTTAAAAAATAGGAATTATGATACACCTGGAAATGTGTATTAAGAAAGGAGAAAAAAACATATGCCTACAATTAATCAATTAGTAAGAAAAAGTAGAACAGATAAGACTAAAAAGAGCAAAAGTCCAGTATTAAATGTTGGATATAACTCTAAAGATAAAAAGAGAACTAATAATACTTCACCACAAAAACGTGGAGTTTGTACTCGTGTATCTACTAAGACTCCAAAGAAACCAAACTCAGCTTTAAGAAAAATAGCCAGAGTAAGATTAAGTAATGGATATGAAGTAACATGTTATATCGGAGGTGAAGGACATAATCTTCAAGAACATAGTGTTGTTCTAATCCGTGGTGGACGTGTTAAAGACTTAATCGGTGTTCGTTATCATATTGTACGTGGTACTTTAGATACTGCTGGTATTGATAAGAGAAGACAAGGTAGAAGTAAATACGGAACTAAAAAACCTAAAAAGTAATAAATAATCTAGGAAAGGAGATATACTCATGCGTAAGAGACAAGCAATTAAAAGAGATGTTTTAGCAGATCCAATATATCATTCTAAAATGATTACTAAGTTAATCAATGGAATTATGTTAGATGGTAAAAAAGGTACTGCTCAAAGAATATTATATAAAGCACTTGAAATTGTAAAAGAAAAAACAAATAGAGATCCTCTTGAAGTTTTAAATCAAGCATTTGATAACATTAGACCAGCTTTAGAACTTAAAAGTAGAAGAGTTGGTGGTAGCAACTACTCTGTACCAATGGAAGTAAGAGAAGATAGAGCTAACGCTTTAATGCTTCGTTGGTTAATTCAATATGCTAAAAATAGAAACGGTAGAGGTATGGCAGAAAAACTAGCTGCTGAAATTATAGATGCTGCTAATGGAACAGGTGGAGCAGTTAAAAAACGTGAAGATACTCATAAGATGGCAGAAGCTAATAAGGCATATGCTCATTATAGATGGTAGGAAGGAGAATTAAATGGCACGTGATGTTGCGTTAAATAAACTTCGTAATATAGGTATTATGGCACATATTGATGCTGGTAAAACTACATTTACGGAAAGAGTTCTTTTCCATACAGGTATCACACATAAAATTGGTGAGACACATGATGGTGAATCACAAATGGACTGGATGGAACAAGAAAAAGAAAGAGGTATAACAATTACTAGTGCTGCAACTACTGCACATTGGAAAGGTTATAGATTCAATATTATAGATACTCCGGGACACGTAGACTTCACAATCGAAGTTGCAAGAAGTTTAAGAGTATTAGATGGAGCTATTGCATTATTAGACTCACAAGCTGGACCAGAAACTCAAACTGAACAAGTTTGGAGACAAGCTAATGATTATATGGTTCCAAGAATGATTTTCTGTAATAAGATGGATAAAATGGGCGCTGACTTTGAATATAGTTTAAAGGCTGCTAAAGATAGATTAAGTGAAAAAGCTGTAGCTATTGAATATCCAATCGGAGCAGAAAATGACTTCAATGGAGTTATTGATTTAGTAACTATGAAGGCATATCATTATGATGGTGGTCAACATGAAGAAGCTACTGAAATTGAAATTCCAGCTGAATTAAAAGACAAAGCAGAAGAAATGAGAACTGAACTTATTGAAACTGCTGCAGAATTTTCTGATGAGTTAATGGAAACATATTTAGAAGGTAATGAAGTACCTGTTGATATGTTAAAAGCTGCTATCAGAAAAGGAACATTAGAAGTTAAATTATTCCCAGTATTATGTGGTACTGCATTAGGAAATATGGGTGTTAAATTAGCACTTGATGCTGTTATTGATTATTTACCAGCTCCTACTGACATTCCTGCTATTAAGGGAGTAGATTTAAATGATAATCCTATTGAAAGACATGCTAGTGATAGTGAACCATTCGCTGCTTTAGCATTTAAAGTTATGAATGATCCATTCGTTGGAAACTTAACATTCTTCCGTGTATACTCTGGTGTATTAAAATCAGGAAGTTATGTTATGAATGCAACTACTGGACAAAAAGAAAGAATCGGACGTATTTTACAAATGCATGCTAATACTAGAAAAGAAATTTCTGAAGTATATGCTGGTGAAATTGCTGCCGCAGTAGGACTTAAGGATACTACTACTGGAGATACACTTTGTGATGAAAAGAACCAAGTTATCTTAGAAAAAATGGTATTCCCAGAACCTGTTATTGAACTTGCTATTGAACCTAAATCAAAAGCAGATCAAGAAAAGATGAGTTTAGCATTACAAAAGTTAGCTAAAGAAGATCCTTCATTTAGAGCTAAAACTGATCATGAAACAGGACAAACTATTATCGCTGGTATGGGTGAGTTACACTTAGACGTACTTGTTGATAGAATGAGAAGAGAATTCGGTGTAGAAGCTAATGTTGGTAAGCCACAAGTTGCTTATAGAGAAACATTAAAAGCTACTGCTGAGTGTGAAGGTAAATATATTAAACAATCAGGTGGTCGTGGACAATACGGACACGTTTGGGTTAAATTTGAACCAAATCTTGATAAGGGATATGAATTTGTTGATGAAGTTGTAGGTGGAGTTGTTCCTCGTGAATATATTCCTGTTGTTGACAAAGGACTTCAAGAAGCTTTAGCAGGTGGTGTACTTGCTGGATTCCCTATGATAGATGTTAAATGTACATTATTTGATGGATCATATCATGATGTAGACTCAAATGAAATGGCATTTAAAATAGCTGCATCTATGGCATTAAAAGAAGCTAAAAATAAATGTAATCCATGTATTTTAGAACCTATTATGAATGTAGAAGTAAGAGTTCCTGAAGAATTCATGGGTACAGTTATGGGTGACTTAACAAGTAGAAGAGGTAGACCTCTTGGAAATGAATCAATGGGTAAAGATTTATGTATCAGAGCTATGGTTCCACTTTCAGAAATGTTTGGTTACATGACTGTTTTAAGAAGTAATACTCAAGGTAGAGGTACATATCAAATGATATTTGACCACTATGAAGAAGTACCAAGAGGTATTGCTGAAGATATTATTAAGAAGAATAGTGTACAATAATTACACTTTCGTTGCCAATTTATTATTAAGTACTTGAAAATGTTTCAAGTATTAGATAAAATATATATGTAAAAAAAGGAGGAAAAGTAAAATGGCAAAACAAAAATTTGATCGTTCTAAAGAACACGTTAATATTGGTACTATTGGACACGTTGACCATGGTAAAACAACATTAACAGCTGCTATTACTAAATATTTTGGAGAATTCATGGATTATGATATGATCGATAAAGCTCCAGAAGAAAGAGAAAGAGGTATTACAATTAATACTGCTCACGTTGAGTATACTACTGAAAAAAGACACTATGCTCACGTTGACTGTCCAGGACACGCTGACTATGTAAAAAACATGATCACAGGTGCTGCTCAAATGGACGGAGCAATCCTAGTTGTTAGTGCAACAGATGGACCAATGCCTCAAACTAGAGAACACATCTTATTATCAAGACAAGTTGGTGTACCAAAAATGGTTGTATTCATCAACAAATGTGATATGGTAGATGATCCAGAACTACTTGACTTAGTAGAAATGGAAGTTAGAGAATTATTAAGTGAATATGGTTTCGATGGAGACAACACTCCAGTAATCCGTGGTTCTGCTCTTAAGGCTCTTGAAGGAGATGAAAAATGGGTACAACCTATTAAGGATTTAATGGCTGCTGTTGATGAATGGATCGATACTCCAGAAAGAGATACTGATAAACCATTCTTAATGAGCATTGAAGATGTATTTACTATCACAGGACGTGGAACTGTTGTTACAGGTCGTGTTGAAAGAGGTAGATTAAATCTTAACGATGAAGTTGAAATCGTAGGTATTAAAGATACTAGAAAAACAGTTGTTACTGGTATCGAAATGTTCAGAAAATCATTAGATTATGCTGAAGCTGGTGATAATGCTGGTGTATTACTTCGTGGTATCAACAGAGAAGATGTTGAAAGAGGACAAGTTCTTTGTAAACCAGGTTCTGTTACACCTCATAAGAAATTCAAAGCTAGTGTTTATGTTCTTACTAAAGAAGAAGGTGGACGTCATACTCCATTCATGAACAACTACAGACCTCAATTCTACTTCAGAACAACTGATGTTACTGGTGTAATTACATTACCAGAAGGTACTGAAATGGTTATGCCTGGTGACAATGTAGATATGACAGTTGAATTAATCACTCCAATTGCTATTGAAAACGGAACTAACTTCTCAATTCGTGAAGGTGGTCATACAGTTGGTGCTGGTGTTGTATCAGAAATTATCGAATAGTAAATTAAAAGTCTCATTTGAGACTTTTTTGTTTTATAAAAAAGTTCAAATTTTAATAAAAAATCCAAAAAATGTGTTGACAAACATATATTTGTATTATATTATGTTTGTACTGTAAAAATATTTGATATTACACAATATTAGTTGTATCGAATTATTTACATGATATTATTTTTTTGGTAAAATACAAATAGAAAAGGAGCGTGATAATATGTTGACTGCAAAGCAAGTTGCTGAATATTTTCTTTCAAAAGATCCAAAAAGAAAACTTTTCAACCATAATGTTGTTTCATATAATGGTAGAAAATTCTATGAAGGAAATGCAAGAATAAATAAATATTTATTTTTAGCCCAAGTTGTTCATTTAGCTAAATATAATTCAAAATTGTTTTCTGATGATTTTGCGGCATATGATAATGGTCCTGTTGTTGAATCAATAATGAATTCATATGGTAGATTGAAAGGTCATTATGATAGTAAAGATATTGATGAATCAGAAAAAACTTTTTTGGATAAAATATATTTATCTTTAGAGAATGCAACATATGATGAATTAATAGAAATAACTCATGAAGATCCAGAATGGCAAGTTTTAAGTAAAGATACATATGATGCTCCAGTAATGAATTTAGAAAAAAATATAACTGAATATAAGAAAAGATATAAAGGTTTAATTGAAGCATTA
>CAVBMP010000198.1:0-6362 GCA_963596555.1 Bacteroides helcogenes | reverse complement strand
CTTCTAGTAACTGTTCTTCTAAATAATGATATGGATAAAAATGGGGATAACACCTAACTCTTTTTGGGTCTCTAGAATATCTATTACAATTAATTTCCCAATAATCTCTTTTTCTTCTATAATAAATAGATAATCTATTACCACATTCTGCACAATATATTTTACCTTCTAACAATCTTTTAGGTCTATTTACTTTTATATGATAATTTCTATCATTATTTTTCCTTATTGATTGACAATATTCAAAGGTTTCCTTATCAACTAATGCTTCATGTGTATTTTCAACTACATCCCATAATCTTTCATCTAATGTTATTTTTTTCTTTGATTTATAACTAACTTTTGTTTGAGTATGTTGAATCATATCACCAGTATAAACTCTATTTTGTAAAATTTTTCTAACTGTAGATATATTCCAATGATCTCTATCAATTAATCTTGTTGAATAATTAGTCTTTTTATATGCACTAGGTGTTGGTACACCCTCTTCATTTAATTTAGTAGCTATTTCTGATGGTCCAACTCCATTTGCTCTCCATTTAAATATTTTTTTAACTATTGGTGCTGTTTCTGGATTTGGTAAGAGATGCCCTTTATCTTCAGGATCTCTCATGTAACCATAACTAGGTAAACTCCCAATAAATTTACCTTTTTTTCTTTTTTCATTTAATACATTTCTAATTTTCACAGAATTTTGTTTACTATAATAATCATTACATGCAATTATAAAAGTTGAAGAATCATTACTAGCTTGATTTTTAAAACTATCATATGACTCTAATATAGATATAAATCTTATATTATTTTCAGGAAAAAATGTTTCAATATAATATCCTGTCATAACATGATCTCTACCTAATCTGGATAAATCTTTAACAATTACACAATTTATTTTTTTATTTTTTATATCTTCCATAAGTCTTTGAAATCCAGGTCTTTCAAAATCAGTTCCAGAAAATCCGTCATCAACATATTCATTAACCAAATTATAATTATGACACTTAACATAATCTCTTAATAACTCTTTTTGATTAGTAACACTTTCACTATCTGATTCATATTTTTTATCTTTGTCTCTATCTTCTTGAGATAATCTTATATAGATTCCTACATCAAAATTTATATCAGTCAAGTAATTATTATACATTTCAACCTCCAATCTTAATTACTCGATTAAAATTAAGACAAATGTATAATAACACTATATACAAAATAAAACAAAACTGCGATTTAAGTAGCATTATAGTTTTGTTTTTCCTTCATTATTTCATCTATTAGATATCTCAAAATAAGATCTTCAAAAGTTATTTTTTTGTTAATACTTTCATTCATATCAACACCCATTAAAATAATATGTCTGCATCAGCAAAACATTCACCTGTTATATTAAAAGATTTAATGATACCAATATCTAGTTTTCTTATTTCTTCTTTTGTTAATGTGTCAACATAAGATATTAATCTTGATTTATCTAATACTCTTATTTGTTCTAAAAGTACTATTGAATTATATTTTATACGCTCAGATTTAACTAGTACATGAGTTGGTAAATGATGTTTAGACTTAACCTTACTTGTTAAAGGTGCCACTAATACTGTTGGACTATATTTATTTCCAATATCATTTTGAATAATAACAACTGGTCTAGTTCCATTTTGTTCACTTCCAACAATAGGATCTAAAGAAGCGTAATAAATATCTCCCTTATTTATCGTATTCATCTTTAATCTCAACCCTATATATAGTTTTTGGTTTTGTATTATTAAATAAAGACCTTAAATTCAAATTATTATTTTTATCTAAATAATTATCAATTAATTTTTGTACATCAGCCTTAGCTTTTTTCATACTCGTTTGAGTATGATCCATAGTTATTTCATATTCAACTTTTACAGTTACTCTATATCTTTTTTTCATCTTAAAAATCCTCCTATGTAAAAAACACAGAATTTCTCCTGTGTCTAATATTTCTTTATTTTTATAACTGACATTTTTCTAAGTACCTTCAGCTGAGGATTTCATCAAACGATTGAATAGCTATTTCAATCTCACAGGAATTTCACCTTTCCGAGGTTCTCTCCGAACTGTCCCCATTGCTTTAGACTGTGGCTAGACAGGAGTATCTTTAATTCTATTATTAGTCATCGCAAATTAAATGCTATTTAATTTTATAACCAAATATTAATCGACAAGCGTATTTGTTAAAGTGCTCTTAATAATAGGAAAGTATTTGATGAATGAGTATTTAATTTTCAAAGAACCTCTGTTTCAATCAAAAAAAGAAACAGTGAAAGGTTTTATTCCCTCTCAACTGTTTCCTCACTAACTTTGAAAAATATACCCACTTAAACTAATTTTTTTAAAATTTCTTTTAAATTATTTTTAGCAACAGTTAAACTTTTTGAAATATTCTTTTGTGATACATTTTCTAACTTTGCTATTTCTTTTTCAGTTAATTCATCAAAGTAATACAATTTAATTCTTCTTCGTTGCACTTCTGGTAACATATTAATTGCTTTTCTTAAATCTTCTAATGATGTTTTTCTTATGATTAAGTCTTCTATAGATTCTTGTTTAAATAACATTCTATTATTCAAAGTATATTCAGTAAGTTCAGAATGTTCTATATGTCTATCAAATTCATTTAATTCTTTCAAATCATCAAGTTCAAATCTATTCATCAAATCAAATACTTCTTTAGTTACCTCTACTTCGTTATATTTATTGTTACTTTTAAATATTATGTAATAGTTACTATTAATTATTTTTAAGTTATATGGATTGTCCATCTTTTTTCTTCTTTTTGGTCTATCAACCATTTTCTTATCCTCCAATCAATTCGTTTTTTTGAATTGATTAGAGGTGGACCTCTACAACTTAGAATTGTATTTGTACAAACAAAAAAGACGTCAGACAAGGTAATCCATTTAAGGACTCCTAATCTGACGTCAACAAAACTAGGGCTAGTAAAACTAGAAAACACTTTTTTACTAGTAATATATATTATTAATTTTTTCCTTTTGTTTTTTCTGAAAACTATCCAATAATATTTTCGATTTATCTTTTTCATAGGCAAAAACTCCCCTGAACAAATGCCTTATGTGAGAGTTTTGTCCTATTACATAATTAAAACGAAAAATACATATAATATGTATAAGTTATAACATCATCTTTTTAAACGACTAATTATATTCAACCAAAACAAACCCCTATTACAATATCACAGATGTTATATGTGGCATTGCGAACATTAAATTTTCCTCAAAATTTAATTGGTTGCTATAATAACACAAACATAGTGCAAAATATGTCGAATTATGTCTAAAAGGTAGTTTTTAAGGTATGAAATGTCATTTTAGACACAAAAATTGACTTTTAAAACACAAAAAAGCAGTAAAACTAACATTTACCGCTATAATTAAATCTTATCTATAGTCTGCTGTGGCTGGGATAAGTGAGTTTATCAATCCTTTATTTTCTAATTCATGAAAATAAGTTGCAACCTGAGATAATATATATAGTTCGTTATCAGTATATTTCCATAAATCTGCTTCAGAAATATTAACATACTTGCTAAAAATAGGTAAAAGTTCTTTATAACAACTACATCCATAATATTTATCACCTGGATAATCATCTTTTAAGTATAAAATCTTACTTTGATAGTAGGAATAACCACAACCACTTGCTTTTTTAACATATATTTTTCCAAGCAATAAGTTCGAAAGTAACATGTCACATACAGAGTTACCTTTGAAATCCATGTTTTGTAGTTGCCTATGAATTATTTTCATAGCATATTTTAAAGAATTGCAATACTTAGTATATTTAATTTTATTATCATATCGAAACCTCGTACAGTTTAAAATAGATTTTACTTCTTTAATATCATCCTCTAAATTTGGACATCTTTTTTTACTTTCTTCAATTAAATAAGACAAATAATCATTGTAATTATCAAACTCTTCAGATTTCTTTAGTTTTGCATTTCTTAATATATTAATATTTCTCTCATTATATTCTTTAACTTTTTTTGATAAATAGTTTAAGGAATAATATTTATATTTAATAAAGTTAAAAACTTCATTAATAAATATTGATTTATTAGTCAAAAAATGTTCAGAACCATTACTATAAGTTACCAAAACTATCTCACCATAACATCTAGAATCTAATGAATATATCCCACCCCTCCATACAACAAAAGGGCTAACTTCTAAATCTGCAAGTTGAAACTCTTTATGCCTACTGGTCTTGCTAGGATGAACAGAACTTAAAGATCTTATATATTCAAAATAATCTTTATCACTTGTTTTTAATTTCTTAGATTTTTTATTAGCTTCTTCAATATAATCATCATTAAATGTCTTATGCTTAAAAATATTATTACTTTCTGGCGGATTTATTCCATATATTTTGTAAGCTTCATCAATACATTCAATTAAAACTGCAGCCTGTTCCATAAATTCAAAGAAATCAAATGCACATCTTTTCCACTTACCATTGTTTAATTCTTTTTCATTTAGATAAAGAACCAAATCATCTATTCTATCCATTATTGCACATATACTATTCCAGGCATTTTCTTTTTCATTATCGTGATATGTTTTATTTATTGAAAAATCTAGATAGTCATTAACTGTATCCCTAAAATTGTTACTCACTTTTTCATTTAGTTTAAGCTTATACAAAATATAACCTCCTTAAAGTTAAAAATAGAGTATCAAACTAAGGAACACTCTATTTTAAATATCATAATACATTAATGAAATATTTACATAATCACTTCGTCAATTATTTTATTAATTTCAGAATTAATATTCTCAATTTTTTCATTCAACAAAGCAATTTCATTGTTTTTATGTTTGATTAAATTAACAAATTTTAATTGTTCATCATATGATGGAACAGGAATTTCAATATTTTTCAAATCAGAAAATCTCAATTGTTTTCTAACAGCACCATAAGCTTCATTATTAATGATATTTTTAAATTCATCACTTTTTAATAAAGTTAATAAATATTCTTCATTAAGCTCTTCAGGTTTTATTATTTTAAAAGAAACATACATAGGGCTCACACAACCTATACTTTCAGTTTTGTTTAACGCAATAGAGCCAACATTTATTCTCGAAGGATTATAAGCAAAATAATTTTTATTAATAACTTTATAATTTTTTATATCAGATGAAGCAACTTTTTCTGAATGAAACTCGTCTGTATTAATAAAGCCGATTTTATTTGAAACACTCCATACTGGAAAAATTTGATCTTTAGCTTTATTTTTATTTTCTTCAATAAAAATACCTAGCTTTTTATAATCATACTTTGTATTTTCTCTTCTAAAATTATTGTATTTATTAGCTAGAAGAATATAGTCATTATTTTCTAATAATTTTTTATCAATAGTATCAACATTAATTTTATAATCATTTATAAACTCTTTCCTTTCTTCAATACAGTATTTTATTTTTTTCAATGCGCTTGTAGCAACTGGAAGATCATTCTTTTTCGTTGGTTTTCTTGTATCAGTTAATGTATATCCATCATGATTGACAGTTATATAATATATTAAATCTGTTTTATATGATTTATCAAAAAATAAAATACTTGTTTTTACATCTTTTGCATAAGGTTTAAAAACACCAGCAGGTAAAGAAACAATTGCATACAATCCATTCTCACAAATGATTTTTCTTAAACTTTTATATGAAGAAGAAACATTTGAAAATAAAATTGTATCCGGAATAATTATTCCTGCCTTTCCTTTGCTTCTCATATGATTAACGATATAATCAACAAATAGCACCTCAGATCTACTTGCATTTATATCGAATTTATTATGAGGTCTAATTCCACCTGTAGGAGTCATAAATGGTGGATTTGCCAAAATAACATCAAATTTATCATTCCATCTATCATCCATTGTTAAAGTATCATATTCATAAATTTTTGGCTCACTTGCTCCATGTAGGAAGAGATTCATTTCAGCAATTCTAACCATTGATGGTTCTATATCATAACCAGTAATATTTTTTAAAATGTTCTTTTGTTCTTCAAAGGTCAAATTATTTTTTTTATCTTCATCTTTATTACTTGCTAAAATGTACTTATATGCAGATATCAGGAATCCTGCTGTTCCACACGCCGGATCCAATATTTCATCATCTTTACTAGGTGATACTATATCTACAATAAAATCAATTAAATGCCTTGGCGTTCTAAATTGTCCTAAATCACCTTGTGAACCCAATAAACTTAATAAATATTCATATGCATCTCCAAGTCTTTCAGAGTCTTTGTAATCAAAGTTATTATTAATTTGCTTCAAAAAATTAGTAAGTGTTTCTGGGTCTTTATAT
>CAVBMP010000197.1:0-6569 GCA_963596555.1 Bacteroides helcogenes | reverse complement strand
CTTTGTTTGTTATCCATATTATGAATCGTATACATTTTAACTAATGTTTAACATAATATTTCAAAAATTGTATATTTTTTTATTTTTCTATTGAAAAAACACATATTTTTTTTAATTTGGTTAATAAGTGTCTTTTACTTGATTCAACTGGAATTTTTAATTATTTAATGTTTTTTTATCTATTTTATTTATAAAAAACTTAATAATAATATGAATTTATAATATTTTTATATTATATAAAGATCTTTTTTTATGCTTTTTTGTAATGTTTATATTATGTTAACTAATATAAACATTGTAATTATGTTAACTTATTAACACTATACTAACAAAATTATGTTAACTTATAAACATTTTATTAACAAATATACATAATATAATATTGTAAAATTGTTGATATTGTTGATAACTCAATTTATATAAGAAAAATAAAGAAAAAAATGTTTACAAATAGTTTATAACTTGTTAATATAAATGGTAATAATTTTTTTTGTTTGACATTAAAAATAGTTGATTTATAATTAAATTAGAAAGTTTGCTGGAAAGGATGATTATTATGGATTCAAATGAAATATGGAATGAATTTTTATCTAAAATTAAAACTAAAGTTTCATTAATGTCTTATAATTATTTATTTAAAGACTTAAAACTATATTCATATGAAAACAGTAAAATGATAATTATTGTTCCTTCAAATGAGTTACTTTTACAAAATATAACTAAAAATTATACTTCTATAATTCAAGAATTGATTGATGATATCACTAATGATACGTGTGAAATAGAATATATTTTTGAAAGAGATGTAAGTAAATTAGAACAAAAAAAAGCAAAAAGAGACGATATTTTAAATAAAGATAATGATGAATTTGTAAATAATAATATTAATAATTATAAATATATAAGTAATTTTAATCAAAAATATACTTTTGATACTTTCGTAGTAGGTGAATCTAATAGATTGGCATATGGTACTGCATTAGCCGTTGCTCAAAATCCAGGAAAACTTTATAACCCATATTTTATATATGCTAAAAGTGGTCTTGGTAAAACACATCTTATGCATGCAATTGGAAATTATATTGTTACTCATTCTGATAAAAAAGTTTTATATATTACTGCAGAACAATTTACAAATGATTACAGAGCAATTATTAATGCTAAAAATAAATTTGATAATAATGTAACTTATTTAGAAGCTTTTAGAGATAAATACAGAAATGTAGATGTATTAATGATTGATGATATTCAATTTTTAGAAAATGCTACTAAATCACAAATTGAATTTACAAATACCTTTAATACGCTATATGACAATGAAAAGCAAATCATTATTGCTTCCGACACATCAATTAATGATTATAAGTATTTAGAAGAAAGGTTAAAAACTAGATTTAGATGGGGATTAACAGAATCAATTAATCCACCTGAATTAGAGTTAAAGAAAAATATTATAAAAAATAAAATAATGATCAATGACTTTGATTTAGATATTAATGAATTGGTTATAGATTATATAGCAAACAATTGTGGTAGTGATATAAGAAATTTAGAAGGAGCTGTTATAAGAATTGTTGCTTATAAAGCAGCATTCAATATAAAAGACGTTACACTTGAAATTGCACAAGAAGCATTACAAGAATTTGTACCAAAAACAGTATATAGAACGAACTCTGTTGCTAAAATAATAGACATTGTATCCAAATATTTTAATTTAGATGCATCAATGTTGAAAGGAAAAATGAAAAAGAAAAATATAGCAGATGCTCGTGCGATTGCAATGTATTTAAGTCGTATAATGACAGATGAAAGTCTTCAAAGAATAGGTCTAGAATTCGGAGGAAGAGATCATTCTACTGTTATTTACTCACATGAAAAAATTTCTAAAGAATTAAAAACAAATTTGAAACTTCAAGAAGAAATTAAAATTTTAAAGGAAAAGATATGTGAATAAAGTAAAAGTTATAAACATCTTAACAATGATAAATTTACATAATTAGTAGATTTTATCTTAATATAAATAAGTTATTAACAATATTAACAATCTATAATAATAATAAATATATAAATAAGGAGGTAAATTATTATGAAAATGTTAATTGAAAAAAATATATTACTAGAAGGTCTAAATTTTGTTAGTAGAGCTCTATCAACAAGAAATATTATACCAGTTTTAAATGGAATCAAATTTGATTTAAAAAAAGAAGGATTATATCTAACAGCAACAGATAATGATATTACTATACAATATTTTATTGAAAAGAAAGATATTAATTCTATAGACGAAACAGGATGTATTATAATATATGGTAAATCATTATTAGAAATTATAAGAAAACTTCCAGAAACTACTATCATGATTGAGAATTTTGAAAGTAATGAAGTTTCTTTTAAAACAGAAACATCAATCTATAATTTTAACTGCTTTTTGCAAGAGGACTTTCCTGATATTAATTTAGAAGAAGTTAAAAAACCAATTAAACTATCTAGCTTAAAATTCAAAGAAATAGTTAGCCAAACATCATTTGCATGTTCTATTCAAGAAAGTAGACCACTATTAACTGGTGTTGATTTTAAAATTCACAATAGAAAATTTGAATGTGTTGCTACAGATTCTTATAGATTATCTAAAGTAACTATTGAGTTAGATAAATCATACGATGAAAATATAAATATAGTTATTCCTGCTAAAAACATTAATGAATTTATAAAAACAATAGAAAAAGATAATGAATTAGAAATACATACATTTGCAAATAAGGCGATATTTAAACATGGAAATTTAATTTTCCAAACTTCATTATTAAATGGAACTTATCCAAATACAGATAATTCATTTCCAAAAGAATATAAATATGAATTGGAATTAAATTTAAAAGATTTTTATAATATTTTGGATAGAGCTTCTTTAATTACTCAATCAAAAGATAAAAATATAATTGATTTGGATTTAAATGGTAATACAATTGTAATAAAAGCATCAAGTCAAGAAATGGGAAAAGTAGAAGAAAAGATGAATGTTGTCAATAAATATGGTAATAATATAAAAATATCATTTAGTGCAAAATATATGATAGAGGCATTAAAAATATTTAAAGAAGAAAAAATATATTTACTTTTAAATGGTGAAATAAGTCCAATAATTGTTAAAGAACAAAATAATGACGAACTTATTCAATTAATATTACCTATGAAAACATATTAACAAATATAAAATTTTTTCAATAAATATAGTCAAATCGAAGACTATATTTTTTTGTGTAAAAAAAATTATTAAATTTAATTAATCAAAATTATGTGAATATCTTGTTAAAATATTTAAAAATTAACCTAAAAAATGGATGTTTTTTTAATTTTTTTACATTTTTCGACAAAATTCGACAAAATTCGACAAATTAATTGTGTTACCATATCAAACAAATATTTAAGAAAAGGAGGAAAATATGGATTATGAAATAACATTTGATACTCAAGTTATATTACCTATGGATAGTAAAAGTTCTAGAATTATAGAAAATAATGAGTCATATGTAGTAAATGTAACTCCAATGCAAATTTTGGAACACAGTTGCGAGTATTTTGGAAGTTCTTTTGACGGAAGAAGAGAAGGAACAAAAAAACTACTTGGAATAACTCATAAATCACCTATAATAGTTGAAGAAAGCAGAAAAATAATATTTTTTCCGACAACTTCTCCAGATAGAAATGATTGTATTTGGATAAACTTAGAAAAAATCAATAGGTATTATAAATCTTCACAAAAAAAGTCAATTATTGAATTTAAAAATGGAGATATTATAGAATTTGATGTATCAATTGGTTCATTAACAAATCAAATTTTACGTGCATCAAGATTAAAATATATTCTTGAAGAAAGAATTAAGGGAAAAGTATAAGAAAAATTACTTTTTCCTTTTTTTATACCTTAAATTATGGTATAATTATAACAGTGTGTAGGTGTACATAAAAAAAGAAAAACTCAAAATTTGGGGGTAAAAGAGGTTTAAAATGAATATTACCAAAATCGAATTATTAAATTTTAGAAATTATAGAAAAAAAATATTTGATAAATTTTCAAATTTAAATATTATAATTGGAAAAAATGGAATTGGTAAAACATCTATTATTGAATCTATTTATATTGGTAGTTTAGCAAAGTCTTTTAAGACTAATAATGAGTGGTCTATAATAAAAAAAGGAGAAAACTTTTTTAAAATAAAAATTGCTTGTTATGATTATGGAATTAAGAAGAACTTAGAATTACTTTATGATAAGTTTGGGACAAAAACTAAAATTAACTCATTTCCTCAAAAAAAATTAAGTGAATTTATATCGCAGTATAGAATTATTATGCTTTCGCCTGATGAACTTAAACTTATAAGATCAGCGCCATCAGTTAGAAGAAATTATTTTAATATTGAACTTTCACAATTAAATAAGCAGTATTTAAAAAATTTAAATAATTATAATAATTTAATTAAAAACAAAAATGAGTATTTAAAAAGATTAAATTTAAATAAATCATCTGATATTGAATATTTAAACATTCTTGATGAAAAAATTTCTGAAGAAGGTTTGAAAATTTATAATTTCAGGCGAGAATATATATGTAAGATAAATAATTATATTAATGATATTTATAAGAATTATGATAAGAAAGGAAAAATATGTTTACAATACACATCTGATTTTAAAGATGAAAATAAAGACAAAATATTAGAATCAATTAAAAAAAATAGAGCAAAAGAAATTAAGATTGGTATGGCATCATTTGGAATCCATCGTGATGATATTATTTTCTTGTATGATAATTATGATGCAAGAGAATATTGTTCCCAGGGAATTCAAAAATTAATTGTTTTAGCTATGAAACTGTCAGAAATTTGTATATTTATTAATGATTATGATATAAAACCAATTTTATTGCTTGATGATTTATTTAGTGAACTTGATGAAAAAAATAGAAATAATATTTTTAAATCGTTAAGTAATGATATTCAAATATTTATTACAACCACAGATTTAAAAAATATTAATAAAAATATATTAAATAAAGCAAAAATTTATAATTTAGATGAAATAGGAAGGTGATTAAAATGAATGATGATTATGGAGTAAATGAAATTCAAGTATTAGAGGGATTGGAGGCAGTAAGAAAGAGACCAGGAATGTATATTGGTACTACTGATGTTAAGGGTTTGCATCATTTAGTATGGGAAATTGTTGATAACTCTATTGATGAAGCACTAGCTGGTTTTTGTCATAATATTGAAATAATAATTAATAAAGATAATTCAATTACAGTTAAAGATGATGGAAGAGGAATTCCGGTTGGTATTCATCCAAAAACAGGAATTTCAACTGTTGAGACTGTTTATACAGTACTTCACGCTGGTGGAAAATTTGGCGGCGGCGGTTACAAAGTTTCTGGTGGATTACATGGTGTAGGTGCATCTGTAGTTAATGCATTATCTAAATGGGTAGTAGTTACTGTATATAAAGATTGTAAAATTTATCAAACAAAATTTGAAAATGGTGGTAAGACTGTTCAAAAATTAACAGTAATTGGTGAATGTGAACCAAATAGAACGGGAACTACAGTATCATTTAAACCTGATTCTGAAATATTTGATACTGATATTTATGATTATGAAACTTTAAAAATTAGAACAAGGGAGTTAGCATTCTTAAATAAAGGTCTTCAACTAACATTAAGAGATGATAGAGATGATGAAGATACACAAGGTGAAAAATTCTTATACGAAGGTGGAATAAGTGAATATGTTAGATTTATCAATCAAGGTAAAACTCCTATTCATGATAATATCATACATTTAGATGGTGAAAAAAATGGAATTTTCTTTGAAGTAGCATTACAGTACAATTCAGGATATAATGAAAACATATATTCATTTGTTAATAATATTAACACTCATGATGGTGGTACCCATGAGGATGGTGTTAAAAGAGCATTGGTTAGAGTTATAAATGCTTATGCTAGAAAATCAAATATTTTAAAAGAGAAAGATGATAATTTGAGAGAGGATGATGTAAAAGAAGGAATTACAATGATCATTTCATGTAAACATCCTAATCCTCAATTTGAAGGTCAAACTAAAGGTAGATTAGGAAATTCTGATGTAAAACCTATTGCTGATGCTGTATTTGCAGAAGGTTTTGAACAGTTTTTATTAGAAAATCCCGACTCCGCTAAAATTATTGTTAATAAAGCAATATTAGCTAGAAACGCTAGAATGGCTGCTAAAAAAGCACGTGAAGCAACAAGAAAAACAGATTTAACAATAACAAATTTTTTTGGTAAATTATCTGATTGTAAAAGTAAAGATCCTTCTGAATCTGAAATATTTATTGTCGAGGGAGATTCAGCCGGTGGTTCTGCTAAAAAAGGTAGAAATTCCATGACACAAGCAATTTTACCATTGAGAGGAAAAATATTGAATGTTGAAAAGGCTAGATTAGATAGAGCATTAGGAAATGAAGAAATTAAAACAATAATAACTGCATTTGGTACTGGTATTGGAGAATATTTTGATTTGTCTAAATTAAGA
>CAVBMP010000196.1:0-7254 GCA_963596555.1 Bacteroides helcogenes | reverse complement strand
AGATGTAATTAATACTAGTCAATCTAGTTATGCTCATTATGAAAATGCTAGATATATAATGCCATTAAACTTTTTATATAATCTTCATAAGATTTATAAAGAAATATCTATAGATGAATTATTAGGAAGAAAAAAAAAAATATTTAAACACTTAAAAAGCAACTTAAAAATGAGTTGCTTTTTTATTAACCATTATATTCCTCAATTTCTTTCAATTTCTGTATTAATTTATTATATCTATTTTTAGTATCTTCATTTTTACCACAATATTCTCTTGGAATTTCTTCATTAGGTTCATAATTAATAGGTATATTATATAAGTCAAATTGATCTTTTGTTAAATCAATATAGTTATCATTAATTTTATTAAAATAATGAGTTCCACCACCATTAACTTTAATTCTATGAATTGTTCCACCAAATATATCATTAAAAATCATTGCAGTTATAGCACATTGTCCATATGTAGGATCGCTTTCATTAACATAATCTGATTGACATGATGGATATGCAGTTTCTTTTGAGTAACATTTCAATAGATTTTCAAATAAATCATCAATTGTTTCTATATTAGAATATACATTATTTACTTTAGGAATATATCCATATTCATATCCATAATATGAAATCTCTCTTCCACTTTTAGTATAGAATTTTCTTTTTCTTTCAGCATTTTTCTTTTTTAGAGATTTATAAATATCTTCCATATAGATTCCAAGTAATCTCTTTTTTACGTCATCGTCATTAAGTAAAAGTTTATATAAATCATTATTATGCTCATATCCTTCTATTAAAGCATCATCAACACTATTATAATATGAAAATTTAAAATCATCATAATCATTTACTAAAGCACTACTTTGTAAATCATCATTTTTAACTAATATATTTTTTATTTGATTCAATGATGTTTCAGCCAAATCAGAATCAATATGAATTCCCTTTTCCAAATTTATTTCTTCTATTATTTGGTCTAATTTTTGTTTTTGTTCAACAATAAGTGATACAGGTCTTGGTGTACCATATTTGACTTCTGGCTCTGCAACTACTGTAGGTGTTCCTACATCAATAACATATTCTCCAGTTTTCTTTTGTTCTATATTAGAAATATTAATTGCACCAACAACACTAAAATCAATTTTTATACCAGTTACATCTAATTCTTTATAAAGTACTGATAAATAATTATATTTTTTATGTAAATCTATATCTTGAAAAACTGTAGCCTGAATCAAGAATCTGTATGTTTTGTTAAAACTTGCAATATTTTTCTTAATTTCTAATTGTGTTTTAGTATCTCGTTTCTTTATTCGTTGAAGAGCTCTATCAACTAGGCTTTCCATTTTAATTCTGTCAGCACTGCTTTTAGCTTTTTTATCTTTATATGCAATTTTATTAAATTCCTCAACATCAGCAAAATCCATAATGTTATAAGCATCTACTGCATCAATTAAATCATAAATTTTTTCTGGATCAATGCTTTCCGATAATATAGTTCCATCATAGTATGGTTCAAAAGATTTTTTTATATCTTCATAATCATTCTTAAAATCCAAAATAAATGTTTTTTTGTCGTATGGAGGACATATTCTATTTAATCTTGATAATGTTTGAACAGCTGCAATACCTTTTAGTTTTTTATCAACATACATTGCTACTAATTTAGGTTGATCAAATCCTGTTTGATATTTATTTGCAACTAATAAAACTTGATAATCATCTTTATCAAACTCATCTCTTAAATCTTTCTCTGGAAACTTATTAATACCAGCTTCTGAATATTCATTTCCATCAACAGGGACTTTACCAGAGAATGCAACTAAAGCTTTTATGTCGTTATAATTATGATCATGTATGTATTTTTCAAATGCAAGCTTATATCTTACTGCTGCTTCACGTTTTGAGGTAACAACCATTGCTTTCGCTTTTCCACCTAATTCACGCATAATACAATTTCTAAAATGTTCTATTATAATTTCAACCTTTTGACCTATATTATGTGGATCTAAATCTACCAGCCAATTTATTTTTTTCTTCACAAAACTTTTAAATACTTCAGGATTATCTTGTATTTTTTTAGAAACCTCATAAAATGTTTTATATGTTGTATAATTTGTTAAAACATCTAAAATAAATTCTTCTTCAATAGCTTGCTTCATACCGTAAATATGAAATGGTGCTGGTTTACCATTCTCATTAGGAATTCCAAATAATTGTAATGTTTGTTTCTTTGGAGTTGCTGTAAAGGCAATCATAGAAATATTACTTTGTTTTCCATGCTTACTTATTTCATCAACCATTTGATCCTCAATTGAATCAATTTCATCTTCATCTTCTTCTGCAAGAACAGTAGTTACTGCGGACATATTTTTTCCTGATGTTGATGAATGTGCTTCATCTATTATAATTGCAAAATTTTTATCTTTAATATCCTTTGCCTCATCCAATATATACCTAAATTTTTGTATTGTTGAAACAATAATTTTATAACCATTTTTTATAGCCTTTGATAAATCTTCTGAATTACAATCTTCATCCATAACTTTTATTAATGCTGGATCATGATCAAGTGCTTTAATTGCATTTTGCAATTGTTGATCAACAACTATTCTATCCGTAATTATTAATACAGAATCAAATATATTTTTATCCTCTAAATCGTGTAAACATTGCAATCTATAAGCTAGCCATGCAATAGTTTTAGTCTTTCCAGATCCTGCACTATGTTCAATTAAATAATTTTTCTTTGATCTATTAATTTGAAAATCCTTTAAAAGTTTTCTTACTGCATCTAATTGATGGTATCTTGGAAATATTAGACTTTCTTTTACCTTAAGTTTTCCAGTATTAGGATCTTCCTTTTCTTCACGCTCAACAAAAATAAAATTCTTAATTAAATATAATAAAGTATCTTTTTGTAAAATATCTTCCCACATATAAGAAACATTTAATCCATTATCATTATGTGGATTTCCTTTTCCACCATCTTCTGTACCTTTATTAAATGGTAAAAAGAAAGATGATTTTCCTTTTAATTCAGTACACATATATACTTCTTTTGTATCCATTGCAAAATTTACTAATGCTCCATTATTAAATGATAGTAATCTCGTTGTATAATCTCTATCATTTTTATATTGTTCAATAGCATATTCGTAATTTTGTCCTGATTGATTACTTTTTAATTCAATTGTAATAATTGCAATTCCGTTTAAAAATATAACTAAATCTATTCTTTCTCCTTCTTTATGTACAACTTCTTCCATAACTGAGAAAATATTACTATTATATTTCTCTACTAAATCCTCATTATAACTTGTTGCAGGTTTATCATACATTAAATCTAAATGAGTTGTATTATCAAAGTAAACACCTTTTTTTAACTTACTAATTAAACTACTATCTTTTTTTGTTATATCTTCATTTATTTTTTTAATAATCAATTCATCTGCATTTGGATATAAATCTCTTAAATATGCTATTGTATCTGGTTGAGTTGTTTCTAAGAATTTAATTAATAATTCAGTATCCATAGCATATAAAGGATTATATTTACCTTCAGTAAATTTTCTCTCTATATATCCATTTGTATTTACAAGATAATCAATTATAAATCTTTGATATTCTTCTCTTTCTTTAAAAAAATTATCCATATAATTCTTCAGCTCCTTCAACTCTTTTTTTACCAGTAACATATTCATATATAACTGACTTTTTATATTGTTCCATTAGTTCTAATTGTTTGTTTTTATCTTCTAATATTTTATCTATCTTAGCACATTTATCATCTAAATACTTGATAATTTCTTTTTGCTCATGTATTGGAGGTAATGCAAGTTTAAACTTAGCAAATCTATTTTGATATAAATGAATAATTGTAGTATTACCTATATTCTCAATTTCAAACCAATGCCAAAATTCATCTGATAATAAAGAATAATATAAATATTTTTCAACATAACTATCTTTATCCAATGGTCTAATTAATAAAACACCGCTATTTAATGTAACTTGTTCAGGGCAATCAGATACAAGTGCAATTTTACCAACTGTACCATCCTTTGTAATTAATAAATCATTATTTTTTATTTGAATAAATTTATCTTGATTAAATCTCCATTCAGATACATGCTCACACGATTCCCAATCAATATTCCCATTTTTAAAATTTATACCTGTAATTAATGTTGGACCATCTGAAATATATTCATCTTTAGTTAGACCTTCCCAGCCAATTCTCCCTTTTAATGAACATATATTTTTAATTAATTTTATATCCCAATGTTTAGGCATTTTACCTATCCATTGTATCTCTGAATCTTTATATACAACATTTTTATTTAATCCTTTGGTAACTATTTCACTAATAACTTGCTTTTTGTAATTATTCAAAATATTTATTTCTTTATTTAAATCATCAATAATATCATCAATAGTTTTAACTTTTTTATCAAGAAAATCAGCTATTAATTTTTGCTCTTTCAAATTAGGAACACAAACTGAAAATTGTTTTAAAACTGCTTGCCCTACGCCACCTATTAAACCAAATATATTTTGATTGAATTGTTCTTTAAAGGCATCAGACTGCAAATAATAATATGTATACTTATTATTTAATTTAATTGGATTGAAACAGCATAATTTATTAACAAACGAAACATTCTTATCTAAATAAGCAATTTTTTTTCCTGCACTTCCACCTTCGATACATAGTAAAGAATCACCTATATGAGCTGTTTTAAATTTCTTATCATTTACTTTAGTATACATGCCATTATTGTAGTCAACACTAAAATTATTTAAATCAATATCTTTTGTTGCAATATAAGGAATTGCATTTGTATTATCTTCATAATTCCCCTTATCATCATCTGGAATACTATTGCCAGTATATATATTAATTACATTCTTAATTTTGTTGACATTCCACTCTTCAGGTATATTTCCATTCCATTCTATTCCACTATATTTCATATTAGACATAGATTATACCTCCTTAAATAAATCTTCTATTCTTTTATTTAAAGATGATTCTATTTCTATGAATTGTTTTTCTAATACTTCAGAGTTTTCTGGTTCTTTATATTCATAAAAATATCTTGTAAATGGAAATTCTGCTCCAGTTTTAATAACAGGCTTTTTAGCATTTAAATCCTCTTCAAAGAATTCTAATGCATCAGGAACATGTGGTAATACTTCTTCTTTCATATATTCTTTGATATCTTTTGTATATTTAACTATTTCAGTATCTTTTGTTGTGTTATCAACTATTACATTACCTTTTTTATCTTTTTGAATTTCAGCATTTTTATCCATCAAAGATAGTCCATCTATTACCTTATCCATAATATTTTTAGGTATATCTTTTTCTTTAAATAGTTCTTTAATATATTCTTCAAAGTCATTTTTATTTAAATATAATTTTTCTAATTTGTTATTTTCCAATATATTAAAAATCAAATCATATATAGGTTTGTTTTCAATATATTTATCTAACTCTTTCTTTTCTTTAGATGGAATTGGATCCATCAACTCTAATTCATCAACTTTATCTTTACTATAGAAATTATCCAAAGAACCATTATTTTTTAAATTATCAATTCTCTCATCATTTATTGCATAACTTCTTTGCATTGGCTGATATACAGCATATTCCTTGTATAAGAATTCTTCTTTATCAAATATTTTACAGTTCTTACTTTCTTTGAAAGAAGTATATATATCAACAATTTTTTCAATTTGTTTAGGACTAATCTCTTTTCTTTTCTTACCTAAAGATGTTCTCAATGGTGTCCAGAAGTCATCATCTACGGCATTTATTAATTGAATTTTACCTTTTCTCTTAGAAAGTTTTACATCTGGTTTAGAAAGAATAAATATATAAATTCCAATATTAGTGTTATAAAATAAATCAGTTGGTAATGCAATTATAGCTTCTATTAAATCATTTTCAATCATCCATTTTCTAATTTGACTTTCACCAGAACTTGTTCCACCAGAGAACAATGGTGATCCATTAGTAATAATTGCAGCTCTACCGTTATCATTTAATTTAGAAATGGCATGTTGCATAAATAATAGTTGCATATCTCCTGTTGCTGGTAATCCTGCACCAAACCTACCTTTAAATCCTTTTTCATATTCTTTTTTTACAGCAGCTTCTACACCATCAGCAGCATCCTTTCCACCCCAAGGTTGCCCAAATGGTGGATTCATAATAACAAATCTCATTTTTTGTTCTCTATCATTCAATGTTGCAGAAAAGCAATCTGCTTTCATGGTATCTTGAAATCTTATATTTTTAGCATCCTGTCCTTTAATTAACATATCTGCTAAGCAGATACCATATGACTCTGGATTTACTTCTTGTCCAAATAATTGAACATTCGCATTTGGATTAAGTTCCATTATTGACTCTCTAGCAGTGCTTAGCATTCCTCCCGTTCCACATGCAGCATCTAATATAGTAATAGTTTTACCTGGTGTTGCTAAATCATCACAACCTTCAGATAATAAAATTTTTACCATTAGTTTAATAACCTCTCTGGGAGTAAAATGATCACCTGCTTCTGCATTTTCTGAAAATCTTCTAATTATATCTTCAAAAATATATCCCATTTTATGATTACTAACAGTATCAGGATTTAAATCCAAATTACTAAATTCTTTTATTACACCAAGCAATCTATTATTTTTTGCCATTTTATCAATATCTGGTTCAAAATCTAATCCATCTTTTAATAGAATCGTTTTTACATTTGATGAAAATCCATTAATGTAGTTTTTAAAATTAGATGCAATATGTTCAGAATCGTTTAGCAATTCTTTTAAATCATATTTGCTTGTATTATAAAATGAATAGCCAGATAATTTACAAAGCTTTTTTTCAGGAGTGGTTTTATCTTTATTATATTCTTCAACAACTTTATCTTTAGTTTTAGCTAAAGCACATTCAAATCTTCTGATAATAACCATTGGAATTATTACATCTTTATATTTATCACTTTTATAAGCACCACGAAGTTTACTAGCAATACTCCATACTAAGCCTACTTCTTTACTTATATTCATATCTTCCTTCATAAAATCACCTCGATAGTAATACTATTATACCATAAAAAGTGTAAATTTACATTGAAATACAACGAAAAAGTTCAGATATAAACTGAACTTATTATTTTAGATTCTTTTCATAACTTTGTTTTAATATATTTTTAACATACTCTAAATCAGAGTCTTGATTAACAATAATAT
>CAVBMP010000195.1:0-11539 GCA_963596555.1 Bacteroides helcogenes | reverse complement strand
TTCTGCCCAAATTATTCTAAGATTTCTCTTTACCAACATCATTTGACAAAGAGCCAAGAAAAGCATGGTATGCGTTGGACGAAATATCGAGGTCTCGAAAAAGTCACCACGCACACGAGCTTATGTTTGCTGCCATGAATTAAAAAAAACTAGCCACATGGCCACAGTAATTCTTTATAAAAAATTCTAATCGTTACAATGATTTTAACCTAAAAATTATAGATAAAAGAGTTGAGATAAAGCTGTCTTGAATTTATATATTATTATACACATATTTTTCAATCTTATTATAGCTTAAACTATTAATTATTGTTATTTTGTCATATAAATTAATAAAATATGCAATATATTGGTATTTATCTAAATTAGTTTTATATTCTTAATTTCTTCCTTTAAATATTCATTCATTCCGTCAAAAATATTATACTGAGGATAATAACCAATTTTCTTAATTTTATCAATATTTGCTACAGATTTATAGATATCTCCATCTCTTTTTTCCTCATAAATGATATTTAATTTTGTATCTAATTGTTCATTAATTAGATGAATCAAATTTAATAATCTCGTTTCTATACCAGTACCCACATTAAATATGTTACCTAATGCATATGAATTCTTAGATATCAAAGTTAGTGCACGGACTACATCTTTTACATATACAAAATCTCTAGTTTGGCTACCATCTCCATATATCGTAAAATTTGATTTTTCTCCAAGTAATTCTTTCTTATATTCATCGAGCAATATTGAAATTACACCACTATAAGGAGAGGTTGGATTCTGTTTTGATCCATATACATTAAAAAGACGTACTGCTGTACTAGGGACATTGTACAAATGCCAATAATTTATTACAAATTGTTCAGAAGCAAACTTATCAAATCCATAAGGTGTTAATGGACATATAAAAGAATCTTCATATTTGGGTAGAACTGGATTATCTCCATATACAGCTGCTGAAGAACTAAAAACAATGCGCTTTAGGTTTGACTGATATTTTCTAACTAGTTCCAAAAGAAGTATTACGCTATCAAAATTAATTCTATGAGTGTGTATTGGTCTAATTAATGATTCAGCTACATTAGCTACTGCTGCTAAATGGAAGATATAATCAAATTGGTCTTTACTTATTATATTTTCCATAAAAGCTTTGTTAGATACATCACCTTTTATAAAAGTTATATTTTCGTAATTTTCGAGATTTTCTTTTTTTCCCATAGATAGGTCATCAATAACTATTATGTTGTTTTCTGTTGAATCTTTTGCCAAATAGTTAACTAAATGCGAACCGATAAATCCAGCTCCACCAGTGATTAGATATTTATTCATATTACCTTCCTTAAATATTTTATTATAGTGTTTGTTATTAAAATATGATATAGCCATGAAACAAAAAAAATATTGATAATAGTTAATAGCAAGATAATTGGAATATTAAAATATTTACTTAAAAAATGATATGAAAAAACAATTGTTACTGTATGCGTTAAATAAAGACTATAAGACATTTTACCAATAAAATATATAAAAACATTATCAAAAAAAAGCTGTAATCTAGCAAAATAGTTCAGATTGTATACGATTGTAAATGCTATAAATGATAAAAATATATCTGATATTGTTTGTGGAATTGAGACGCTGTAAACACTTTTTAATACAAGCAAGATTATAAAGAATATAATTGAGCAGACTATAAAAAATAAATTTTTATCATATAGTTTAGTATTTTTTTTATAAAGGATAGAACCTAAAATAAAACTAGGTGTTTGAAAAAATGTTTGACCTAGTTGCCATCCTATATTTAAATAAAGCAAAATCCCTCCCAATACATACAAGAGAGAAATAATAATCAATAAAAATTTAAAATCAAGCCTATTAACCATTAGATATATTAAAGGGAAAAATATTATTATTCTTACTTGAACAACTATATACCATATAACAGGAACAATTTTATTTACATCATTTCCAGTTAGAAACAAATTATTTATTAAAGTACTAGTAAAATAAGGAGAATTTCCAATATTATTAAACCATTGACTAGTAAAACTAAGAAAATTCTTATTTACATCAGTACAATAAAATAAAATAGAAGCGATAAATATTATTACTAATAAAGGAATATATAAACTACAAATATTTTTCTTGATAAACTTGAAATACATAAAATTATTATCTTTATGTATTGACATACTCAATACATATCCACTGATTAAAAAAAAAAGAATCACACTTAATCTACTGATATAAAAATATTCAGAAATATTTTTTAACAAAAAATCTTCTTTTATAGATGTACATATATGCACAAAGACTATATTTATTGCTAGTAATCCTCTAAAATTGTCTAAATATGTTAATCTTTCTTTCAAACGTTTACACCTCCAAAAAAAATAATACTTTTGCTTTATATATTTTTTTATTAAAAAAACACATATGTAAGAAAAAAATAATAAGATTGTTTATTAAAATCACATATGATTGATTTTGTTACGTTAAATAATTTTGGAGGTTAGGAGTAAAATGCTAGATAATAATAAAGTTTTTATGTTTAGTACCGTACATAATTGGCTTGATACTAGAATACTAAAAAAAGAATATATTACATTAGTCAATGCAGGGTTTGAGGTTTCTCTATTTGCTGTTGAAGATAAAAAATTTAATGATATTTCTTTATACTGTAAAAATAATAGTTGTATAAAATTATTTAAACAAGAAGAAAAAAAAATATCTAGAATCAAAAGATGGAAAACTGTATATAGAGCCGCTATTGAATCTAATGCTAAATATTATCACTTTCATGATCCAGAATTATTATATGTAGCAGCAAAAATAAAAAGAAAAAAAAAGGATTCAGTAATTATTTATGATATGCATGAACTGTTTCCAGCTTATTTAAAAACAAAAGAATGGATTCCGAAGTATTTCAGAAATATTTTATCTTGGATTACTGAAAAAATAGAAAAATATTTTATGAAAAAATGTGATGGTGTAATTTTCGCCGAAAAAAGTTATAAGAAATATTATCAAAAATTAAAACTAGCAAGTGTTGATATCTTAAATTATCCTATTTTAGATACAAACATTATTAATTTAGATAATCAAAAAAAGAGAAAGTATAATCAAAGAAAAAATTTAATATATGTCGGAGATGTGACAGAAGATCGCAATACTTTAGGCATGATTCATTTAGTTAAGCAATTAGAAGATCTTGGGATACAAGTAAATCTAAAGATAATAGGTCCAAATAATTTAAATAGAGAAATACAAACTCAAATTAATGATTTTGTGGATGAACATAAATTAAATGAAAAAATACAATTTTTAGGACGCCTCCCATACGAAGAAATTTGGTCTCATTTAAGAGAAGCTGATTTAGGGTTATGTATATTACTACCAATTCCTAACTATACACAGTCGATGGCTACAAAAATTTACGAATATATGGCGATTGGATTACCAGTAATTGCCTCAGATTTCTCTTTGTGGAGAAACTTATTATGTGGTGAAAAACAAGCAGGAATAGTAATAAATCCTTTAAATATAAAAGAGGCTTCTATAAAAATTCGTGACTTATTACTAAATCAAGAGAAATTAGAAACATTAAGTAATAACGGAACTTATTTGATAAAAAATGAATTCAATTGGCAAATTGAAGGAAATAAATTATTAATGTTTTACAAAAGTTTTTATTAATAGGAGGAACTTAAAAGTAGTATGTTAAAAAAAATATCTTATAAAAAAATACATTTAAAATACTTAGGTATTATAATTCTTTTTCCAGCAATTTTCGCTACTATAACTATCTTTTTTTATAATTTTATAATTAATCCTACTTATCAAAGCCGTACAGATATATTAATAGCAACTAATAAAAATGAAACTCAAACATTCGATACTGTTCGATTAAATATGCAATTAGTTAATACTGTATCGGCTCTTATTCAAAATGAGATGTCAGAAGAAGAATTAACTAACAAATTAGATAAAACAGATACTAGTTTAAAAGTTGACTATAATGAGAACTCTTTAATTATTTCTATAATAGCTCAAAGCAAAGATAAAAAAATTTCGAAACAGATTTTAGAAAAAATAAATCATAAAATAAAAAACAATTATAACCAATATTTTAATAATACCAATTTTGTTGTTATTAAAGCTCCTGAGATAGGAATTAAAGTTAAGAACAATGCTGTTTATATTTTGTCAGTTTTATTTGGAGAAAGCATCAGTATATTAGTTATTTACTATCTATCTAAACGAAATAAGACTGTGAATAACCAATTAGATATAGAAAGTTTAGAATTAAATTTTTTAGGTGACTTAATTAAATGTTAAAATTCGAAAGGGGATTTCTACACAAATGAAAAAAATAAATCAATTAATACTAAAAAGGGAATATTTCGATGAGCAACTTCAAAATATTTGTTTGAATTTAGAAGTATTAAGCACAAGTACTGAGATTTTTATCTTTACGTCTTCAACCCAAGCTGAAGGTAAAACATATGTATCGTATGAATTAGCAAAATATATGGCTTCAACTAATAAAAGAATTTTACTTATAGATGCAGACACTAGAAAAGATGGTTTAACTTCTATTTTAAATTTATTACAGACAGATGGATTAATTAACTATTTAACAGGTAGTAAAATAAATATTCAAAATTTAACTACAAATTTAGACTATATATCTTCAGGAAATAGTATTACGAGACTTAATATAAAAATATCGGAATATGGAAATAAATTAGATCAATTTTTTACTAAAATTGGACAATTAAAAGATAACTACGATTACATTTTTATAGATACTCCACCCGTATTGATTTTCAACGATTCCAGAATCTTAGCAAAATATAGTGATAAAGTTATTCTAGTTTCTCGGAAAAACAAAACTCTATATAAAGACTTAAAAAAAGTCACTAATATATTATCTAAAGATAATATTACTATAGCTGGAGTTATAAATAACTTTGCAAGTTTCGATAGTAGGGATATCAATGATTATAACTACTATTAAAACGAAATATAACTTGCCTTATTATATCTGGTTAATATTAATAGTAACTAGCATTTTAGGAGCATATATTAAATTAGGAAGTATCCCACTATATAAAATTATTTTATTTGTCCATTTATTTTTATTTTTCTATAGTTCTGATAGAGTTTATTCATTTAAAAATTTCTTATTAAATAATCGAAATTATTTATGGCTTTTTTTATGGTTTTTTTGTTCTTTTACATCAATTTTTAATGAACAAATCAATCAAATTGATTCATTAAAATATTTGTATTTTACGTTTGAAGGATTGAATTTTATTATTTTTTCATCCTTTTACTTAAAAAAAATAGGAGCTAAAGATATTTTTTTTATTATTACGTTTCTATTCATTATATCTTTAATTATAGGATGTATAGAAAGTATCACAGGTTGGCATCTACCTAACTCTGGTAGTTTGTATTATCAAACAAGTACAAGTAATAATCAGCCAACTGGTTTTCTATTTAATACTAATAACTATGCTGTTTATATTACATCATATTTTCCAATTATTTTTTATTGTATAAATCAATCGAAATTTTTTTTAAATAAGTTCGTATCTTTTTTCATAACTTCAATAACAATATTTGTTGTTATTGAAACTTATTCAAGAGGAAGCATGTTAGCATTGTTATTTACTTTAATATATATATATATATAATCTATCTAAAAAAATATACTCCTTTTTTATTGGTTTTAGTTTTTGGAAGTTTATTATTAGCCAGTATATCTAATAAACTAGAAAAAAATATTTTGATAAATCAGGTTATCAAAAGCTTTACTGAAAAAAGTGAATCTACTAACCAAAGAATTGATATATATATGAATACACTGTCTATATTTAAATCTCATATCATAAGAGGAGTAGGAATAGGAAACTTAGAAAAAGTACTTTCTTATATGGAAACAGGATATTTTTCTAAATCAATCAATATGGACCTAGTAAGTAAGCCACACAATTTCTTTCTCGAACAAATGGCATCACTTGGTCTAATGTCTTCATCTTTTATTATTTTTATTTTTTACATTATAACCAAAGGTATACAATCTTTAAAAGAGTATAAAAACAAACAAAAGTTAATGTTGTTATGTTGGTTACCTTTTATAAGTTTTTTTATTGGATGTTTAACAATGAGTTCTTCTATTGATCAACGTTTTAATTGGATTCTGTTAGGTATAATTAGCTATTTTAGTGATGGAGGTTAGAAACCTATTTATGAATAAAATATACTATTTCTTATTATTTACATTATTAATTCTACTAATATTTTACTTTTTCTTTTATCAATCCCCAGGCATAAAAAGAATTAAAGATTTAGAGCTAAAAAAACTTCAACATTTAAATAATACTAATAAAGACAGGCTATTAATCGCTGGAGGGAGTGACGTACTTTATGCTTTTAATACAGACAGAATAGAAAATGAATTAAATATATCTTGTGTTAATCTAGGAATAAATGTTGGTCTAGGCATTGGTTATACTATTGATTTATTAGATAGGAACATGAAGACAGGTGATACAATAATTCTTTGTTTAGCTTATAGTTATTATTTTAATCCTGTATACCACGTATTTTCTTATGAATACTTCAGAATGTATGAGAAGAAAAAATTAATAAAGATAAACATATTAAGCCAAATCTATTACTTCTTTAGAAATATGCAACTAAATTTTTCTTATGTACAAAAAAGATTTGATATTGGAAAAACTGGTTGTTATTTAAATATTATGGGCACGAATTTACATGAAAAAAAAAATAAACCATTAATTTTCCCAAATACCTTTAAAGAAACACCTGCTTTAAAATATATAAATGATTTTAAACAAAGATGTGAAGATCGAAATATCAAATTATACATCACATATCCATCAACACTATATTTTAAAAATTATAGACAAAATAACTATCTAAAAGAATTAAACAACTATTTACAAAATAATTTTTTTGTAGTAGGAACACCTTATGATTATATGACACAGTTAGATTATATTTATAATTCAGTTTATCACGTAAATAAAGAGGGACAAAATCAACGTACAAGCAAATTTATTAAAGAATTTAATATAAGGAGGTGATATTATGCATATTGTAATGTTAAGTGAGGATTATCTACCCAACATTGGTGGTGTAGCCACACATGTTTATTACCTATCACAAAATTTAGTCAAAAGAGGGCATACCGTAACAATAATTACAAAGAACAACAAGAGCTATAAAAAATATGTTACTGAAGTATATGATAATTTAACTATTATAAGAATTCCAATAGGTAAATTGAGAAAAATTGATAATGTTTTGTATTCTTTAAGAGCTTCCACGTACATTAATAATATGGCTCGTACTGAAAAAATAGATATCCTTCATTGGCATACTCTAAATAAAGATTCTCGTGTAATTAAATATTTAAATAAAGAATACCCAATTGTTTATACAAATCATTTATCCTGGTTTAGAAGCTTGTATTATCAAGGCAAACAAAAAAAAATAAAAAATTTAATTAGCCATACAGATGGTATAATTTGTCCCAGCAAAGAAATTAAGGAAATAACTACAAAAATTTTTCCGAATTTAAAGTGTAAACAAATTGCAAATGGAGTATTAATGCTTAGTAATTTATCTATTAAAGAAAAAGATATTTTAAAACAAACATTAAATATTAATTCTCAACAACCTATTTTAATTTCTACAAATAGATTTGAACCTGTAAAAAATTTAAAAATGCTCATTAATATTTTACCTAAGCTTATGAGTGAAATCAATAATCTAATTGTGATATTTATTGGAGATGGAAGTGAATTGCCATATTTAAAATTGCAACTAAAAGAATCTACAAATGAAGATCAATATAACAGAATAAAATTTTTAGGTAGATTGCCAGTTGAAAAGGTTGGAAAATATTTATCTATTAGCGATGTTTTTGTAAATACATCATTAACTGAAGGAATGAGCATAAGTCTACTTGAAGCTATGAGCTTTGGTGTAATCCCAGTTGTAACTGATGTTGGTGGGAACAGAGATGTTATAAAAGATCATAATAATGGGGTATTAGTTGAAACTAAAAATGAGACAATGCTATACAATAATTTATTAGATATTTTAAATAATCTAGACAATAATGATTACTTACGTACTAATGCTAAAACTACTATTTTTAATAGTTTTTTATGGCCAAATATCGCTGATAAAGTGATAAATTTCTATAATGAGGTTATTAATGAGTGAAAAACAGTTTTATCAAAAATTTTTCATATCTAATAATATATCAATTATTAATTTTTCTTATTCCTGTTTTAACTACTCCATATATATCAAGAACTTTAGGAAAAGAATATATTAGTATAGATTCGTATATACTAACAATAATTCAAATATTTGTTCCATTTGTTATTCTAGATATTCCAACCTTTGCTAAAAAAGAACTAGCTAAAATTGAAGATAGGAAACAAGTCTTTTCTACTTTGTTTACTATTCAATTATTCTTAACTAGTGTTATTACTCTAATATTTTTGTGCTACGGTTCCTTACAGGAAAATAAATACGGCGAATACTATTATTTATATTTATTTTATCTAATAGGAAGTAGTTTAGACATAGCTTGGTATTTTATTGGGATACAAAATCTAAAGAAGGTAGTGATTAGAAATAGTATAGTACGAATAAGTACGATGCTATTGATATTTATTCTAGTTAGAAATTCTTCAGACTATAAATTATATATTTTGATTAACGGAATTACTTTATGTATAGCACAATTCATTACTATATATACAGCTATCAAGGATCTTCATGGAATAGATGTAAATATATCAGATATAAAAGTATATTTAAAAAAAATTGTTCTTATATCTGCTGTTCCTATACTTAGCTCTATAATGCTCCAAATCCAAAAAATTATGTTAAATACTTATTCTAGCGTTTTATTAGTAGGAGATTTTTCGCAAGCCTTTAAAATTTATACTATATTTTTCTCACTATTAGGTATTTTCAATTCTTTATTACTTCCTAGAAGCTCACGTATTTACCTAAATGGAAATTTTTATAATTTCAAAAAATTTTTAAATACATCTCTTGAAGTCATGACTATATTAACTTTACCTATAATAACGTTAATACTTATCTTTTCTAAAGATATCGTGAATATCCTTTTAGGGAGAAACTATTATAATTCTATATTTATTATTAATTTACTTGCCCCTACTTTACTACTTATTTCTATTAATAATGTAATAGGTACACAAGGGCTTTTAGTAATGAATGAATATAAAAAATATACTAGATCACTATTTATTGGTACTATAAGTTCTTTTTTACTTAGTATTTTTTTATTTTTTAGTGGTTATACTTCAATAACAATACCAATTTCTTATTTTATAGGAATATTTATAACTAATATTTGCGGGGTTATTGAGATAAAAAACATTATTAACCTAAAACATTTTTTTAAATATTTTTTTAAATACTTTTTATTTAATTATTTAATTTATTACATTATCAAAAACACATCTATTTTTTTTAGAAATAGTTATTTAAATTATGTACTTTATTCTGTAGTACTATCGGCTATATGTTATACTTTTTACATTTTAGCTATTTATTTAGATAAGAATCTATCAATCAATAATATTATTAGGAGACAATTCAATGAATTTAGAAAATATAAAAAATAAAATAGAAAGTAAAACTTTAAATATCGGCATACTCGGACTTGGATATGTAGGACTTCCTTTGGCTATGGAATTTTTAGACAAAAATTACAAAGTCTTTGGTTATGATATCAGTGAAGAAAAAATAAATAGTATAAAAAATAGTCAAATAGACTATACAGATGTAGACAATGATAAACTTTCTGCAACACTATTAAAAAACTTCAAAATTTCCTCTAAGAAACAAATACTGCGGGAAATAGATATAGCAATTATATGTGTACCTACTCCCTTAACCAATTCATTTGAGCCAGATATTTCTTATATAACTGAAGCTATGGACACATTGCTCAGTTTAAATTTAGAAAATCTTATTATTGTTTTAGAAAGTACTACTTATCCAGGCACAACACGTGAAATTCTATTGCACAACTGTTTAAATCAAAATTATATTTTAGATAAAAATTTACTTATTGCTTATTCTCCTGAACGTGTTGATCCAGGTAATTTAAAATTTCAAATAAAAAATACTCCGAAGGTTATAGGGGGAATATCACAAAAAAGTACTTATGTAGTTGAAATGATCTATAATACAATTATTGAAAATATTATACCAGTCTCTACTCCTGAAGTAGCAGAAATGAGTAAATTACTAGAAAACACTTTTAGAAGTATAAATATTGCCTTTATCAATGAAATGATGAAATTATCAGAAAGCTTAAATATTGATATTTGGGAAACAATTGATGCATCTGGTACAAAACCTTTTGGCTTTATGAAATTTCTTCCAGGCCCAGGAATTGGAGGACACTGCATCCCTTTAGATCCAATGTATTTATATTGGAAAGGAAAGATCAATAACAATTTTTCTAAATTTATTGAATTATCACATCAAATCAATTGTAAAATGCCAGAATATGTTATTGATAATATTATAAAATTTTTAAATATAAACAAAAAAAGTATTAATGGATCTAAAATACTATTAGTAGGAATGTCTTATAAAGAAAACATAAGTGATTTTAGAGAATCTCCTTCTATAGATATTTATGAATTGTTAAAGAAATACAATGCTCGTGTAGATTATTGTGATCCATTAATCTCAGAATTTAAGGATAGTCATAACAACACTATAAGATCAATAAGTTTAAACTATGATTTATTTAATCACTATGATATAGTCGTTTTATTATCAGTACATGAAATCTTTGATAAAAATTTAATAATAAAGAACTCAAATTACATTTTAGACACAAAAAATGCAATGAAAGAATTCAATAACAATACTATCAAAAAATTAGGGTTTGTCAACTCATAATAGGAAAGAAAAAGATGACGATGTTTTTATTATAACTAACTTAAAAAAGGAATATATAAGTTGTTGCAAAAACGGGCTCTTTGTCAAATGATGTTGGTAAAGAGAAATCTTAGAATAATTTGGGCAGAAAGAAGAAAAACTTCTTTCTGTTCTTTTTATTTGGTTAAAATGGTTTTACCGTGTCGAATCATGATCCGTCGTTTGAAATGATAAAAATTTCGAAACCCATAAGCATTGCGTTTTAATACTTTAATAGGATTGTTTAAACATTCTAGTGGTCCGTTTGAATAACTGTAGCGGAGGGCATTTTGGATCTGTGGCAGAAACGTTTTAAATGTTCGCAAAGTTGTCGCATAAGTTTCAGGTAACTGGCTGACTTCTCTGGATAAACAGTCCTCAAATAGGGAATGATCTCTTTTCTTTCCTGCATAAAGAACATCTTGATATAACGTATAGCCTTGTCGTAGATTGGGACAAGTAGCTAACAATCGGTCGACAATCTCACTTTCAGTTAAGTAATCTTTGAAACTGG
>CAVBMP010000194.1:0-14759 GCA_963596555.1 Bacteroides helcogenes | reverse complement strand
ATATATAATTATAGGAATTATTTTAATAATATTTGCAATAATAGGGGGCAATTACAAATTGCTCCTTAATTATTTTAATGATAAGCAAGAAGAAAGAATGATTCAAGAATTTTATCAAGATGATTTATCAAATGAAGAAACTAATCAAGAAAATATAGAAAATGAAACAGAAAATGCACAAGCAGAAAATAAAAAAAACAATTATGTTGCAGTGCTTAAAATTAATAAAATTAATTTAGTTAGAGGATTAGTTGATGAATCTAGTTATTTGAATAATGTTAAATATAATGTGCAAATAATAAAAGGTTCTAATATGCCTGATGTTGTTGGCGGTAACTTAATACTTGCTGCTCACTCTGGTAATGCAAGAATTTCTTATTTTAGAAATTTAGATAAATTAGAAATTGGAGATGAGGCAACAGTTGATTACAAAGATAAAACTTATACTTATAAAGTAGTTAATATTTATGATGTTGATAAGAATGGAAAAGTTGAAATTAAAAGGAACTTATCTAAAACAACATTAACTTTAATTACTTGTAGGCATAATACTGAAAAACAAATAGTTACGATATTAGAACTAGTATAGGAGGATAGATTGGAAAATAAAATAATTAATTTAAGATATAAAACTATTCTAAAATTGATAAAAAATGGAATAGATTCTGATGAGAAAATTAGAAATATCAAAATAGATGACATTTTTAATATTAAAGGTATAACAACTGATGATATTAAAAATATTAAATTGTTGAGAGAAGCCATAAGAAACAAAAATCTTATGACTTTTTTTATTTTGAAAGAAGGTGATAAAGATAATGAATTTAAAAAATAACACGAAAGGAGGTGAGAAAATGTTAAATCAAGTTATATTTGTTGGAAGACTTACAAAGGATATTGAATTACAAGAATCTGAGAATGGTAATAAATATGCAGTAGTAACATTAGCAATTCCTAGAACATTTAAAAATGCAGAAGGTGTTTATGAAACTGATTTTATTTCAGCAAAAATGTTTGATAGAGTTGCTGAAAACTGTTCTGAATATTGTAAAAAAGGAGACATAGTAGGTGTTAAAGGAAGAGTGCAATCTAACTCTTATGAGAAAGATGGAGAAACAAGATTCTCAACAGATGTTATTGCAGAAAAGGTAACATTTCTATCAAGTAGAAGTAAAGAACAAGAAGCAAGAGATGAAAGATAATTTCATCTCTTTAACTTTATAGAAAGGAGAAAATAATGAAAGAATATACTGTAGAAATATTTGCAGAATCGTACAATAGTTACGTAGTTAAGGCTGATAGCAGTGATCGTGCAGTTATGGAAGCCATAAGTGATTTTCTAAAAGAAAATGATACTGAGTCTATGATAACTATTAAGTCAGTAAAAAATAATGACCAAGAAACAGAAGATGAGGAGTAATATCCTCATTACTAGCAAGCAATGAATTTGTATAGCACCCTTAAAGGTGCTTTCAAATTCAAATATGGGGAAACCCCAATCCCCTTAATATAGAAAGGAACAAAATTATGAGTAATTTTTTATTTTTCCTATTAGGTTTAATGATAGGAGGATTATCAGGTATTACATTAATGTGTATGTGTATAATTTCCAAAAAATCTGATTTAGAATTGGTATCTTATGAAAAGAACAAGACAGAAGAACATAAGACTAACAAGTGAAGAAGAAAAATTGTTAAGAAAAAAATGTTTTGATTTAGGAATTACTGAGTCAGAATTTTTCAGATCATTGGTGAATGACTATATGCCTAATACTAATCTTAATAAAGAAATTAATAAATTAACTTATGAGATTAGAAAGATAGGAATTAATATAAATCAAATAGCAAAGGTTTCTAATCAAACAGGAAATGTTAATTATATTTATTTAGAACATTATAAAAAAGAATTAGATAAACTAATTTTAGAAATAAGAGATAAAGTTTTAGATATTGGTAGGATAAGAAGGTGATTTTATAGCAGTAACAAAATTATGGAAAATAGGGAGTAATTTAGGCAGAACTATTGATTATGCAGAGGATAGAAAAAAGACTAATTCCAATCTTATTGATTTAAATGTTGCTATTGATTATGCAATGAATAAAGATAAGACTGAGGAATTTTTTTATGTATCTGGAATTAATTGTGAAATAGCTACAGCTTTACAGCAAATGAATCAGACTAAAAGATTATTTAATAAAACAAAAGGTATTTTAGGATTTCATGGCTATCAATCTTTTAAAGAGGGAGAGATTACTCCAGAATTAGCCCATGAAATTGGAGTTAAACTTGCAAATGAAATGTGGGGTGATAGATTTGAGGTAGTAGTTTCAACTCATTTAAATACTAAGCATCTTCACAATCATTTTATTGTTAATTCAGTTTCATTTGTTGATGGCATGAAGTTTTATTCTAACAGATCATCAACAGCAAGATTAAGAGAAATTAGTGATAATTTATGTAAAGAATATGGATTATCAGTCTTAGATGAAAAGCCAACGTCTAAAGGTAGAATTTATTTTCCGTATTATCTTAAGAATACTAACAGAAATAACTATTACAAAAAAACTAAAAGGAATATAGATATTGCTATAGCTAAATCATCAAACTATAAAGAATTTATTGAAATCCTGTCTTCTATGAATTATGAAGTGCAGAATAGATATGGAAAACTTTCAGTTAGAAATTTAGATTATAAAAGAAATATTAGAATTGAGAGATACTTTGGTGAAGAATATTCCATAGATAATATCAAATCAAGAATATTAGAGGAAGAATATATTGAGAATGTATGTCAAAATAATAAAAGCTTTTATAAGAAAAATTTTAATCAAAAACATCACGGAATTGTTGCTTTATATAGATATTATTGTTATCTATTAAAAGTTTATCCTAATAAAAAATATAATAATTATGCCTATATCAAAGATGATGTTATTAAGTTAGAAAAATACAATTCAATTATTAGAATGTTTGATAGAGAGCAAATAACCGATGACGAATCATTTAGAAAGTATGAAATTATGATAAATAATAAATATGATGATTTAATTAACATTAGAAAGAAGTTAAGAAAACAGTTTTCTAGTATTAATAATGAACAAGAAAAAATAAGAATCTTGAAAAAGATAAAAGAAATAAATGAAGAATTACCTAAATTAAAAAAAGAAATAGATTTATGTAATGAAATAAATGTTGAGTCTAAATCTATTAAAGAAAAAATCGAGGGATTAGAAAAAGAAAATCAAAAGGAAAGGAATGAGTAAATGAATCAGTCAAGCGATGCTGCAGAACAAATTGTAAGAATGAGTTTAGAAGGTTTTGAGGTTGCAGCTAAAGTAACAGGAAGTGGTGCTAAAAATATTGCAGTGCTTTTATATACCATTATGAAAAATAAAGAACAAACAAGTGGTAAATCAAAACTTTCAAGTATGTTAAAAAGTGGTAAACCTCTTACAATTTTTACTGTTAAAAAAGATGATCTTGCAAAGTTTCAGCAAGAAGCAAAAAGATATGGAATACTTTATTGTGCATTAGTAGATAAAAAAGATAAATCTAAAGATGGAATAGTAGATATAGTTGTTAGGAAAGAGGATTCAGCAAGAATAAATAGAATTGTAGAAAGATTTAAATTTGCAGAATTTAATAAAGCAGAGATTATATCTAGCATTGAAAAAAATAGAGAGAGTGTTAATAAAGGCAAGGAGCAAAATCCAAAATCAAGAGTCAAAAAGAAAGAAGATAATTCCTTAAACCCCCATTTGGCAAAGACAGAAAAAAGCCCTCTGTCAAAGCCTTTCTCAGAAGTGCAAAAGACTTCACCAATTAAGGGTAAGAATTTAAAAGGTAAAAAGCCATCAGTTAGAGCAAAGTTAAATGATTATAAGAAAGAAATAAAGAATAAATCTGTAAGTAAAGAGGTTAATATTGATAAAAATATAAATAAATCAAAGGGTAGAGTTAAATGAAAGATGTAAAAGTTTTAGAATTAGATAAATATGAAGAAGGACTTATTATAAATGCATTAAATGAATTTAGAAATAAATTAATTGAGGAAGGTAAGGATACAACTTTTGTAGATGAATTATTATTAAAAGTTTTAAATCTACCAGAGAAAAAGAGAATGTTTCCAAGAAAGTATATTGAAGAAAGATAATTATTTAATTTATATATTAGGAATTATTCCAGTTATATGGTTAGGAGTACTTATAGCACCAATATCTTCTAATGGACTATTTAATATTATTGAAGGATTTATTGATGCTATAAGTCATCCGTTTAATATAATTTTTAGTAAAAATACCATACCAGTAGTATTTATTTTTGCTTTAGTTTATGTGTTTGGAATAACAATATATTTAATGGATAAAAAGAATTATAGAAAAAGAGAAGAGTATGGCTCAGCTAAATGGGGAAATGTTCACGAATTAAATAAGAGATATTCTCAATCTCCATTTGAAGTTAATAAAATATTGAGTAGAAATTTTTCTATAGGATATGATGCTCATAAGCATATGAGAAATTTAAATACTATTGTAATTGGTGGTAGTGGTGCTGGTAAAACAAGATTTTATGCTAAGCCTAATGTGATGCAAGCCAATACATCATTTGTAATACTAGATCCTAAGGGTGAAATAACTAGAGCAGAAGGTAATTTATTAAAACAAAAAGGTTATGAAGTTAAAGTGTTGGATTTAATTAATATGGAAAAATCTCATTGCTATAATCCATTTGTTTATATAAAAAATGAGAATGATGTTCAAAGATTAGTTACCAATCTTTTTAAGAGTACAACTCCTAAAGGTTCAACATCTCAAGATCCATTCTGGGATACTGCTGCTTCCATGTTACTTTCTGCTTTAATATTTTATTTAAAGTATGAAGCACCCGAGGAAGAACAGAATTTTTCTATGGTAATGGAAATGATAAGAGCTGGAGACGTTAAAGAGGATGATGATTATTATGTAAGTCCTCTTGATATGTTATTTAATGAATTAGAAGCAAGAGAGCCAGATCATATTGCTATAAAATATTATAAAGGATATAAATCTGGTGCTGGTAAAACATTAAAATCCATACAAATAACTTTAATAAGTAGATTAGAAAAATTTAATCTTAATTCGATGAGTAAACTTACTCAAACTGATGAATTAGATTTAGGTTCATTAGGTGAAAAGAAAGTAGCCTTATTTGCAATCATACCTGATACAGATAAATCTTTTAATTTTATAGTCAGTATTTTATACACTCAATTATTTCAGCAATTATTTTATTTAGCAGATAATGTTTATAATGGTGCACTTCCCGTTCATGTGCATTTTTTAATGGATGAATTTGCTAATGTAAGTTTACCTGATGACTTTGAAAATATTTTATCTACAATGAGAAGTAGAAATGTATCTGTATCCATTATTCTACAAAACTTAACCCAACTAAAAGCACTTTTTGAAAAACAATGGGAATCTATTGTTGGTAACTCTGATACCTTACTTTATTTGGGAGGAAATGAGCAAGAAACTTTTAAATTTTTATCAAATCTTATGGGAAAAGAAACCATTGATACAAATACTTATGGTAAAACAAGTGGGTTAAAAGGTAATTATTCTACCAATTATCAAATTACTGGAAGAGAGTTATTAACGCCTGATGAGGTAAGAATGATAGACAACAAAAAATGTTTAATTTTTATTCGTGGCGAAAGACCAATTATAGATTTAAAATTCGATATAAAAAAACATCCAAATATTAATTTTACTCCAGATGGAAATGGAGAAAATTATTATCATGGAACAACTAATGAATCTATTGGAGAAGTTAATATTTCTTTGATAGATGAAAATACTGAATTTAATAAAATAGAAAAAATAAAAAATAAATATGAAGTAATCTATTCAGAAGAAATAGATGATTTTTTAGAAAGAAAGGGAAAATATGAAAGAAAAAGAAAAGCAAAAAAACAAACTAAAAAAGACTGAATCTAAATTAAAAATGATAGGTCTTTCTTTAGTTCCATTATTAAATACTAGTACTGTTTATGCAGCAGATGATCCAATAGCAGCAGTAAATAATTTAACAAATTTTATTTTTACTTTGGTTCAATCTTTAGGAGCAATAATGCTAATCTTTGGTGTTGTTCAATTTGGTATGTCTTTTAAAAGCCATGATGCAAGTCAAAGAGCAAGTAGTGTAATGACAATAGGTGGAGGGTTAATAATTTGTTTTTCAAAAGCAATTATTACAAAAATATTAGGATAGGAGTTGTTGTAAATGAGTGATAATTGGGTTGTTCAAAACTTACAGAATGCACTTGATACATGGAACTCAAAATTAGCGGAAATTTGGAGTTTAGTTACAACTACACCAGAAACATTTAAAGGTGGTGCAATATGGAATGTAATTAAAAGTATTTATAATTCTATGCAAGGAATAGGGCTAGGATTACTAGTTCTATTTTTCCTTGTAGGAATGATCAAAACTTGTGGTTCTTTTGATGAAGTTAAAAGACCAGAACAGGTATTTAAATTATTTATTAGATTTGTTTTGGCAAAAATAGTTGTTACCTATGGAATGACATTAATGTTGGATGTATTTAAAGTAACACATGGTATAACAGCAAAGATAATATCTACAGCCAATATTACTTTTAGTTCAAAAAGTACCTTACCTAATTCTATAATTACAGCAATAGAATCTTGTGGTTTCTTTGAATCTATTCCATTATGGGCAGTTACATTAATTGGAGGATTAGTTGTAACCGTTTTATCATTTATTATGATAATGACAGTATATGGTAGGTTCTTTAAATTATATTTATATACAGCATTAGCACCTATTCCTTTATCAAGTTTTGCAGGTGAACCAACTAGTAACATTGGAAAATCTTTTTTGAAAAGTTATACAGCAGTTTGTTTAGAAGGAGCAATTATTGTATTATCTTGTATTATATTTAGTTTATTTGCATCATCACCACCAGTAGTAGATTCAAGTGCGGCAGCAGTGACGCAGGTTTGGAAGTACGTTGGAGAATTAATATTTAATATGTTAGTTTTAGTAGGAACTATAAAAATCTCAGATAGAATAGTAAGAGAAATGATGGGATTATGATATAATACTTTATGAAGGTTTGGTGACAAGTTATGTTAGATTTAATAAATAAAAAAACAAAAGGTGTAATTCAAATTTGGAAAAACTATAGTGATACTATTGCTCCTGATGTATATACTGAACTATCAAAGACGTCATTTGAGATGATTGAGATTATGACTGATAAACTTGAAATATGGGATGGTAAATCATTGGATACAGGAGATAAAGTACTGCTATACTCATGCATAGGTTGTATTATTGAAGCATGGCTTAGATTTTTTTATTGTATTTATCATAATGATTATGATAAAGAACCTTTTGAAATACAAAAAAAAGATGGTACTAAATTAAAAAAGTCTAGAGATGATATTAAATTTCAACAAATTATAGAGTATAGTGTAAATAAAATTTTTCAAGATAAGAATGATGATTTGTATAAATGGGTTGAAAAAATTAGAAAATTAAGAAACTCAATTCATATTTTTAATGTTTCTGATTTTACAAACTGTGATTATAATAGTGATATTAAAGAATTAAATGATTTTATAGATAGATTATGCAATCAATTACCACCGATTGAAGATGTAGTAGATGAAAAATATGGAGATTGGGATTATAGATAATAAATTATTATTGGAACGCATAGAAATCCAATTTTTTTTATTGGAAGGAAGTGATAAATATTAATACAAAAACTAAAGATGAATTAATAAAGATGTATGTAGAATCTTTAGAAGAAAATAAAATACCTTGGAGACAAAGGTGGAATACTTCATCAAATAAAAATGGTATAACAAATACATCTTATAAAGGCATTAATCAGTTATTATTATCTTATGTCTCATATAAAGAACATTATGAAGATAATAGATGGTTTACTTATGTTCAAATTAAAGATAAAGGGTATAAATTAAAAAATAGTAAAGGTAAAGGTGTTCCTATAGAATTTTGGTCAGTTTATGACATTAAGAATAAAAAGAGAATTTCTTTTGAAGAATATAACAAAATAATAGACAAGTCTCCTGAATTTAAAAAACAATATAAGACATTTTGTAATGTTACTTATGTGTTTAATGGTAGTTTAATAGAAGGACTTAAAGAAATAGATAAAGCAAAAAATAATAATATTCAAGTAAATAGCTATATAAATAAAATTATAGATAAGTTAAAGGTTAAATATAAAGAAGAAGGTGATAAGGCATTTTATAATACAAAAGAAGATCAAGTAGTATTACCTGAAAAAAGTAAGTTTTTTGATAAATATTCATATTATGCAACACAACTTCATGAATTATGTCATTCTACTAGACATGAATCTAGGCTAAATAGGTTTGATATTAATAATAAACAAGATTACGCAAGAGAAGAATTAATTGCTGAGATTAGTTCTTCTTTTTTGATGCAAAAATTAGATATAGATCCAAAGACTGAGGATTATAACAATCATAAAGCATATATTCAAAGTTGGATTCAAATATTAAAAGATAAACCTAATGAATTATTTAAAGCAATAAATGAGTCAAATAAGGTATGTGAATATATTGAAGATAAAGTAAGAAATAAAGAAAGGGAAAATATTAGATGATAGATAATTTTATTGATAAGAAAACAGAGAAGTATTTGTTAGATAAATTAAATGATTTAGATAATAACAATTTCCATGATGGTATGGAAATAGAATATATCTTATACAACAAATTGCAAAATGAATTTAAAGTATTAATATCTGATGAATATGAATCATCATATGAAGACACAATAGATGTATTTTCAAATAGAGTAACAAATGAAATGTATGTTCCTGAATGGGACTTTAATTTTGACTATTATGTATTTAATGAATTAGAAATTAAAGGTAATAGATTGTTATATGTATCACCAAACACTCATCATGGATTATGGAATTCACTTCATGAATTGTATCCAAATGATATTGATTGTAAAAAGGGTGTTCAAAAATATTTAAAATTTTGTAAGCAAAATAATATAACAAAAGAAACAATAGAAAGATATTGTGAATTTTCTAAACTACCAGAAGATTGCATGAAATTTTATAATGGAAAGGATAAAGAAAGATAATGGAAGTAAAAATTAATAAAGAAATAAGAAACTATTCTGAAAATATATTTTTCGGATTATCTTTAAGGCAATTTATTTTTAGTATTTTAGCTTGTATAAGTGCACTTATATTATTCTTTATATTCAAACCAGTTTTAGGAACAGAAATAACATCATGGATTTGTATAATTGGTGCTACTCCATTTGGAATAATGGGATTTGTTAAATACAACGGTATGACTGGTGAGCAATTTATACTTGCTTATATTAAGTCTGAGTTTTTAACTAAAAGAGAATTAGTCTTTGAATCGACTAATTTTTATTATGAATTAATAAATACGAGGGAAAAGGAGAAAACAAATGAAAGCAATGAAAAAAGTCTTTAAATTCAAAAAAGATGTAGATGAATTTGATATTCCTAAAAATGTTCAAGGAATAATACCTATTAACAGAATATGGAGAGATGGAATATTTTTAATAGGAAAAAATAAATATACTAAAACTTATATGTTTACTGATATTAACTATGCAGTTGCAAGTAGAGGAGATAAAGAGGCAATATTTTTAAAATATTCAGAATTATTAAATTCCTTAGATAGTGATGCTACTACAAAAATAACAATAATAAATAGAAAGTTAAATAGAGTAGATTTTGAAAAGAATATATTATTAAAAAGTTCCGATGATAACTTAGATAAATATAGAAATGAATATAATCAAATGTTATTAGAACAAATAACTAACAATAAAAAAATGATTCAAGAAAAATATATTACTGTATCAATCGAAAAGAAAAGTGTTGAGGAGGCAAGAAACTATTTTAAAAGAATTGATGTAGAGTTTAATAATCATTTAAGAGAACTTGGTTCACATTTGATAGAATTGGATGCTAGTGAAAGATTAAGACTCATTCATGATTTTTACAGATTAGATGATACAGAAACATTTAATTTTGATAATAAAGAATTAATGAAAAAAGGACACAATTTCAAAGATTATATTTGTCCTTCGTCAGCTTCTTTTCAAAGTGATTATTTTGAATTTGAAAAGAAATTTGGTAGAGCAATATTTTTAAAAGAATATGCTAATTTTATTAGAGATGATATGATTTCAGAATTAACTGATATTGATAAAAGTGTAATATTATCTATAGATATAATTCCTATACCTATGGATGTGGCAATTAGAGAAGTGGAGAATCGAAGACTGGGTGTAGAAACCAATATTACGAATTGGCAAAGAAGACAAAATAGTAATAATAACTTTAGTGCAGTTATTCCTTATGATATGGAACAGCAAAGACAGGAATCTAAAGAAATGTTAGACGATTTAACAACACGTGATCAAAGAATGTTTGTATGTGTCATTACTTATGTTCATACAGCTGATACAAAGAAACAACTAGATGAAGATACAGAAAGTATTTTATCAATCGGTCAACAACATTTATGTCAGTTAGGAGTATTAAAATATCAACAATTAGATGGACTTAATACAGCACTTCCTTATGGTATGAGAAGAATAAATGCTTTAAGAACATTAACTACTGAATCACTTGCAGTTTTTACACCATTTAGAGTACAAGAAGTAAATCATACAAATGGTATTTATTATGGATTAAATGTAATAAGTAAAAATATGATAGTGGCTGATAGAAAACAGTTATTAAATGGTAATAGTTTTATACTTGGAGTATCAGGTTCTGGTAAGTCATTTTCTGCTAAAAATGAAATAGTTTCACTAGCATTAAGAGATCCAAATGCAGACATATTAATAATTGATCCTGAAAGAGAATATGCAAAACTAATAGGACCTTTGAATGGTCAAAATGTTGTTATTAGTGCAACTAGTAATAATCATATAAATCCAATGGATATTAACTCTGAATATGGAGAAGGTAGTAACCCAGTAACTTTAAAATCCGAATTTATCTTGTCCTTATGTGAGATATTGATGAAAGATAAAAAATTAGGACCACTAGAAGAATCTATAATTGATAGATGTACTAATAAAGTATATAGAAGTTATCAACAAGGAAACTATCAAGGAGTTCCACCAACACTCATTGATTTAAGAGAAGAATTATTAAAGCAACCAGAAAAAGAGGCAAAAGATTTAGCAACAGTTCTTGAAAGATATACTAATGGTTCATTTAATACTTTCGCAATGGAAACAAATGTAAATATTAATAGTAGAATAATTAATTATGATATTTTAGAGTTAGATAAATCACTTAGATCATTCGGTATGTTAGTAGTACTTGATAATATTTTAAATAGAATAACATTGAATAGAAATAAAGGTAGAAAAACATATATTTTTATAGATGAAATATACTTATTATTTCAACATGAATATTCTGCTAACTTCTTATTTAAACTTTGGAAAAGAGTTAGAAAGTATGGAGCATATTGTACTGGTATAACACAAAATGTAGAAGACTTATTACAAAGTCATACAGCTAAAACAATGTTAGCAAACTCTGAATTGATTGTTATGTTAAATCAAGCATCCACTGATAGATTGGAATTAGCAAAACTTCTTAATATATCTGAAATGCAATTAAGCTATATTACTAATTCAGAGCCAGGAGAAGGATTATTAAAAATAGGAAGTAATTTAATTCCTTTTGAAAATCATTTTCCTAAAGATTTAGAATTATATAAATTGATGAGTACAAAACCAGGGGAAAATACGAAAAATAGTGTATAATTAAATTAGATATGATTTGAGATTGCAAGGGAGTGATACTTATGTCTAAATTTATAGATAGTATTATTGGTCATGCTATAGGTGATGCAATGGGAGTTCCAACTCAATTTTGTATGAGAAATCGACTATTAGAACATCCAGTAACAGAAATGATTAGTTCTAATAAAACTGGTCAACCAGCTGGATCATGGAGCGATGATACATCTATGGAAATATGTACAATCGATTCTTTTATTCAAAATGAAAATTGGAATTATTCAGACATTATGTCAAGATGGTTAGAATGGGTTAATGATGCTGAATATACTCCTAATAATGAAACCTTTGATGTTGGTAAAACTTGCTTAAAAGCTATTAGAAATTTTAGTTTAGGTATAGCACCATTAAAATGCGGTTTAGATAGTGAAACTTCAAATGGAAATGGTTCATTGATGAGAATACTACCAGTTGCACTTTATTCTTATTATAAAAAGCTAAATGAAACAGAAACAATAAAATTGACTAATGAAATATCATCATTAACTCACGCACATGAAATAAGCAAATTAGGATGTTATATATATGTAAGATACGTTATGTATTTATTAGCTGGTAATACCAAGGAAGATGCATATGATTTAATACAAAATATTGACTATAGTTCTTATAGTGAATATGCCATTTCAAAGTATGATAGAATTTTAAAAAATAACATTAAAAATTATAATATAGATAGTATATCTTCAAGTGGATATGTAGTTGATACACTAGAATGTGCATTATGGATTTTGTTAAATGCTAATAGTTATAAAGAAACAATCATTGCAACTACCAATATTGGTAATGATACTGATACAGTGGGAGCAATAGCAGGTTCAATGGCTGGAATTATTTATGGGATAAGTTCTATCCCAGAAAAATGGATTAATAAATTAATGAGAAAAGATTATTTAATAGATCTGTCTTTGAATTTTGAAAAGGCAATTATATAAATAGTACTTTGGTACGTGTAAAGATGACTATACTGATTTAAGTTTAAGTAAAGATAAAAATTATTAATAAAAATCATAAAAGAAGGTTTAATATATGACAATTAAATCTTCTTTTTTTGTGAGGTGATTAAAATAAAAGATATTAAAACGAAAGTTCAACAAAAAAAGATAATCAAAGCTTTAGATAAATCTGTTGCATGGACTTCTAAAGTAAAAGATTCTATAAGTGATATAAGAGATAGAAGTAATATGCTTAATGAAGAAAAAACATCTAATGTAGAATATGCTGATAACAAGATTGAGATGATAGCTAATAAATCTAAAAATGCAACTATCAAAAGTTCTAAGAAAATGCTTACTAAAACAAAAGATAGAATGATAAAGAATTATAAAAACAGAAAAGCAAATAAAATTAAAACTGGTGTAGAAAAGAAAATTAAAGATAAGACAATTAAGCAGGTTAAAGATACTCCTAAAAATATTGAAAGAGCAAGAAAATTTGCTATAAAAACTAAACAAACAGCACAAAAAACAGCAAAGGTAACAGCTCGTGTAACAAAGAAAATAATAAAAGCAATGGTTAGTTTTACTAAATCGTTAATTGCTGGTGTTAAATCTTTAGTTGCTTTGCTTGGTACAGGTGGAGTAATAGCAATTATAGTAGTAATATTAATTTGTTTGATAGGATTATTATGTTCATCTATGTTTGGTATTTTCTTTTCTAATGAATCTAATAGTAGAACAATGAGTAGTGTAATATCCCAGATTAATAATGAGATTTATGAGAAGGCAGAAAAAGAACAATTAATGACTCCTAATAGTGAAATAGTTGTGGATAATACGGTTACTAATTGGAAAGAAGTTATTGCAGTATATTCTGTTAAATATGCAAATGATAAAGAAAATGCCGATATAATTATGTATATAAACGAAAAAAATATTAAAAATATACGAAATGTTTTTAATGATTTTAATAAAGTTAGTATATCTAAAGCATCTAGTAATGGATATTTAATAGCAACAGATGGTTCTTTTATTCAAGGCAGTTCATCTAATACACAAACGAAAACTGATGATGGTAAGACAATTATTCATGTTATTATTCAATCAAAAAGTTTAGATGAGATAATGAATCAATATAGTTTTACAGATGAGCAAAAGAAAAATACTAGAGAACTATTGAGTGATAAGTATTCAGATTTATGGGCTCAGTTATTATATGGAACAAACTTTGGTGATTTTATTAATTGGAAACAAACTGATGAAACTTGGGCAAGTACACCTATTGGTACATCTGGTAAAACCTTAAGACAGATAGGTTGTTTAGCAACATCTATTTCTATATTAATTGAAAGGTCTGGAGCTGGAAAGACAATAGTGCCTTTTAATCCACAGACATTTGTTCAGAAGATGAATGAAAATGGTGGTTTTGATGAAAACGGTAATTTACAATATGGAGCAATTACTAAGTTTATTCCAAGTTTTTCTTTTGTAGGAAGAGTAGATTTGGAAGGCAAATCTAAAAATGAAAAGTATCAATTAATTAATAAGTATCAATCACATAATTATTATCTAGCAGTAGAAGTAATGGGTAATACGGGACAACATTGGATTGCAGTAATAGATACAACAGGTAATAGAGTTACAATGGCTGATCCAGGTAGTAGTGCAACTGATTTATGGAGTAAATATAAGTGGCAAAATACTTCTCAATTTGTATATTTTAAAAACAATTAAAGAGTCTCTCTGTTAGTTCAGAGGGACTTTATTTTTTTATTTTAAGTTAAGTTCTTTAAGCTTAATATCTATTATTTTATTTAAGTATTCATATAAATCATTATCAAAACCTTTAACTAACATTTTAGATAATGTATCATAGTTAGAATATTTTCCTAATAAGTAATCATATAGTTTTAATTTTTCATCACTTTTAAT